>JALFLX010000039.1 GCA_022774485.1 Bacilli bacterium | reverse complement strand
CAAAGAGCAGAGAGCTATCGTCAAATTCGATGAGCTCTACAAAGACGTCCCTCATAAGATTGTCGTTCAGAAAGAAGAACCTATCTTCCGCAGAAAGAAAAGAGAGGCTGCTCTTTACTGATGAAACCGCTTGTTTATATCATCGCGGCTCAACAGGAAGAGCTTGACGGCTTCTTTCAAGGCTTAGAAGCAAAACAAGATGGGGAAACTGTTCTTTATGAAGGTGAAAACTACCTTGTCCGCGGATTTTTCGGCGGCATTGGCAAAGTTTCTATCTCTTACCGCTTAGGAAAGATGATTCAAAAAGAGAGACCGGATCGAATCATCAACATCGGCGTAGCTGGCTCTATCAACACTGACTTAAAAGCGTTTGATATCCTTCTAGCGACAAATGGTTGTTATCACGATGTCGACTGCACTGCCTTTGGCTACGAATATGGTCAAATGTGTCAAATGCCTCTATACTTCCCGTGCGACATGGAACTCTTAACTGTCAGTCAAGAGAATATTCACGACGAACATGTCAAATACGGATTGATCCTCTCTGGTGATTCCTTTATCACCAAAGACAACTGCAAGAGTGAATTCTTCGATAAATTCTTAAATCCTTATGCAGTCGATATGGAATCCGCTGCTGTGCTTCAATGCGCGTTGATAGAAAAGATCCCTTGCAACATCATCCGTGCGATCTCAGATGATGCGACAAGCGAAGAAAACAAAGAGCACTATGAATTCGCCCTCCAAGATGCAAGCATCAAAGCGGGAAAGATTGCTCATCAGCTCTTAGACCTACTCTATATTAAATAGTAGTAAATTGGTACTATAAAAGTACTAAATTCCTAAAAACATAAATTTTCGTAGTCATCAACAGAGAAGCATTAATTTGTCATCGTTGTTATTTTACATGGTGCTACTATTACAAAAAGAAAGTTGGTTCTAATTGTTGTTAGTAAATTATTAGTACTAGTTAAGTACTATTTCTAAATCGTTTCTGATTAGTATAACGATACGTGTTTTACTAAATTTCGATCGATTTGAAATTAGTATTAAATTAGTACTTTTTTAATGCTTAGTATTTTATAGTTATTCAGATTGTTTTTCTTTAGAATAGATCATATTTTGACAAAATACGGGCACTCTATCAACTGCGTATAATAATAATTATGTTAATTATTTTTGGCTAAATAAAATATTGTCGATTTAGTTCGTATACGAACGTATCTTGCAAAATCAATATAGTTAATAATTAGTACTAAATAAATACTATTATAAAGAATATAAAAAAAGAAGACCCAATGACTAAACACATGTGTTCAATCACCGAAAGGAGCAGGGGTCTTCTTTTGAAAAGGAAGTAAAGACACATAGACAAAATATTATGTTGGAAATTATTATCAAGTAATAAAGGACAAAATTTTAGAACCAGGTTTTTCTTGTGAACCTTATTAACTAGCTAATCATAAATAGCCTAGTATTGCAATAGATATCATTTATGAGAAAACACAATCCTGGAACAAAACGAGGCTACGATGCTGTTTTGTGTTACAGAAGATTTTTGCAACTGATGTCCCAAATTCGCAAATGATTGAAGTCAATCTTTACTTTCCGGATTCTCGTTCTCATAAAGCTTGATCAGCTCTTCGTCACTTAATTCAAATAGCTGTTTATATTTCATCCAAAAGCGGAATGTGCCTTTTCTTTGAGCGTTCTCTATCATGCTTATGGTTTGATAGGAAACACCAGTGTATTCGGCAATCTGCTTTCGAGGGATATCCTTCTTGATGCGAAGCAGTTTCATGTGATAGGGTCGATAATCTGATTTTGGCTTCATCTTTTGTTCCTCCTGCGATAATTATGCAATCAAATTATGATAAAAACAAGCATAATTTTAACGATTTTTTTAAGTATTAAATCTTTTTAAATAATTTTTATAAAATAATTTTACAACTTTTATTGTTTTTGTTAACTTAAAAAGCTCTAGCCGAAGCTAGAGCAGTTATTCAGTCTGTAAGGAGCTCAGGAATGACATCTCCGATCTGATTTTCACTCGGTTTGATAGAGAAATTTTCAAGGATTGTCTTTCCGATACATCCGAAGGTGTCTTTCTCTTCAATCATCCTACCGTTTTGAAAAGAACGACTGTAGGAGATAAGAGGTACTCTTTCTCTGGTGTGATCAGTTCCATACCATGTCGGATCGTTTCCGTGATCCGCTGTGATCATCAAGAGGTCATCGTCTCTCATCGCCTCTAGGATCAATGCTAAATCACGATCGAATTCTTCTAGGCACTCCGCATAACCTTTCGGATTTCTTCTATGGCCATAGAGGACATCGAAGTCAGCAAGATTGACAAAGCAGAGTCCTTCAAAGTCTCTGTTTTTTACGACATCCAACGTTTTCATCATGCCATCGTGATTCGAATCGATGTGCATGGATTCATTCATTCCTCTTCCAGCGAAGATATCGTGAATCTTACCGATAGCGATAACTTCTTTGGCATTGTCAAGAAGATTGTCTAAGGAGGTTCTTCCTTCAGGAGCTAAAGCGTAATCTCTTCTTTCTGATGTTCGCTTGAAATTTGTCTTATCCGTACCGACAAAAGGTCTTGCGATGACTCTTCCGACTCTCCACTCTTTCTTCATTGTGATTTCACGAGCGATTTCGCAGTCTCTGTAAAGTTCTTCTAAAGGGACACAGAATTTATTCGCGGCGATTTGAAGAACGCTGTCAGCGCTGGTGTAAACGATCAATGAGCCATCTCTTGTCTGTTCTTCCCCAAGTTCTTCTAAGATGACAGTCCCAGATTGAGAATAATTGCCGATCAGTTTTCTTCCCGTTCTTTTTGAGAGCTCATCCATCAGCTCTTTCGGAAACCCGGTATCGGTAAAGGTCACTAAGGGATTTTCAGTCAAGATTCCCATCATCTCCCAGTGTCCGGTGAGCGTATCTTTTCCGTTGCTTCGCTCGCGGAGCGTCTGAACATAGCTATGAGGATGTTTTACTTTTTTCACGCCTTGAATGGAAGCTAAATCGCCAAGTCCTAGGCCCTCTAAAGTGGGCACAGAGAGACCGTGATTCTTTTCAGCAATATGAACCCAGGTATTGCTTCCAACATCGTTATGGCCGGCGTTATAGAAGCGATCTGCATCTGGTTCAGAACCGATGCCGACAGAGTCCATGACGATGACAAACACGCGTTTTTTCATAATTAGATTCCTTCTTTCTTCCTCAATATTTTATCAATTTTTCCCTAGAAATGATATGAGCACATTTCTTTCATCCCTCCTTGAAAAGACTTTTCAATGCGATTACAATGATACAAAAGTTTCAATTTGACACTTTTGTACTTAATAAGTTCCAAGGAGGTAAGCATGAACACACGTCAAAAAACCACCGAATTTCTAAAAGAATGCTTGGCTGACAGTTTGATTTCCTTGATGAAAGAGAAGCCCTTAGAAGATATCACGATTACAGAGATCACTTCCCATTCAGGCGTAAGCCGTTCCACTTGGTTTCGTAATTTCCACACCAAAGAGGAAGTTCTTTCCTTTAAATTAGTTGTCCTTTGGGACAGGTATTGTGAGGCCCGTAACCGCAACAAAAACATTCAGATTTATCTCGCTACTGTCATCGATTTCTTCCAATTCAATTTAGAAAATAGATCACTCGTTGAGTTGCTTTATAAGCAGAACTTAAAAAACGTCATTTATGACGCGTTCTGGATTGTCATGGAACAACAGTATGAGCGCTCGTTATTTGAGGTCTATCAGCTCAGGTTTTACGCACACGGTGTCTTCGGCCTTTTGGAAGAATGGTTGACCAGAGGTTGTAAAGAAAGTCCAGAGGAGATGGTCGACCTCTTTTGTCGCATCTTAGAAGAACGAGCCGCTATTTCTAATTAACGAGGGAAGTGTTTCTTATATTCTTCTTGCTCTTTCTGATGGGTGAGATGGGTGTAAATCTCAGTTGTCATAATATCTTCATGTCCAAGCAAAACTTGGACTTCTTTTAATTTTGCTCCTTGTTCTAAAAGCGAAGTAGCAAAGCTGTGACGCAAGGTATGAGGGCTGATCTCTTTTTCAATTTTTGCTTCTTTTGCGTATTCTTTTAGCTTGAGAAAAACGTATTGCCGTGAGAGCAGTCTTCCATCCTGATGAACAAAGACATAGAGTGGGTTTTCTTTGATTTTAGAACGGTACCCTTTCAGGTACATTTGATATTCCATTTTGAGCTCTTGACTCATCGGTAACAGGCGTTCTTTTCTTCTCTTACCAAACACTTTGCAATAGGAACCTTCTAAAAAGATACGATCCGTTCTCAAGGAAATCAGTTCTGAGACACGAAGTCCAAGACTAAAGGCGGTGAAGAAAAGCAGATGATCTAGCAGCCCTGTCTCGCTTTGAATCGGAATGACATCAAGAATCTTTTTTACCTCATCAACTGTTAAACAAGTAGGAAGTCTTTTCTCAACTTTAATCGGTCTAATCTCAGCCAATTTGACTTCATGACCATTTTGCTTCAGGTAAGAAAAGAGGCCGTTAATCACGACACATTTGCGCTTAATTGTGTTTTGAGAATTTCCCGACTTAGTGAGAAAAGATTGAAATGCTAAAAGAGAATCTCGAGGTATATCAACGATTGAAATATTTTTTTGAAATGACAAATACTGATTTAAATCCACTTGATAACTATCACCGGTTTTCAAGCTGATTCCGCGTTCCGAATAAAGATAGGTCATGTATTCATCGAGAGCTTCTAACAGTGTCATTTCTCTTTCTCTCCAAGCGTGTATATTTTACCGCCTTCTTTAAGATTCTCGTTGATCATCTTTAAAAAATCATCCTCTTTCTTTTGCGGAGCATCTTTCACATCGAGAAGTCTTTCCAGCATCACGCCGACCAAACGGACTTCTTCGTTTTGGTACATCTGATCTAAAAGAGCAAGACTTGTGCGATAGACTTCATCGACGAGGTCTGTCGGAGAAGATAAGGTCATTCTCTTACTCTTGGTGACAAATTGATTATTTCTAATTTTTATGCCGACAGCAGCGGCTTTTTTATGATATTTTTTCGCTTCTTTCACGACTTCTTCTGCGCAGGCATGAAGCATTTGACTGATCTCTTCATAGCTGTTTTCTTCATTGTAAAAAGTCCGTTCTGCGCTGATGCTTTTAGGGTCAAAGGCAGAGGTGTCAACCACATCATTTCCGATGCCATTAAGCTCATCTTTCAGGTAAGGATACATGTTGCCTAAGCACTGCTTAACACGCGGATCTGAGGTCTCATAAAGGTCACCTAGTGTTAAAATACCGAAAGCCTCTAACTTGGGAGCTGTCTTTTTTCCGATACCAAACATTGAAGAGATCGGAAGAGGAAAGAGCATTTTCTGATAATTCTCTTTTGTAAAAATCGTCAACCCTAAAGGCTTTTTATAATCAGAGCCCATCTTGGCTAAAAATTTGTTCCATCCGACACCGATAGAGCACTTCAAATCTGTCACTCGGTAAAGTTCCATCTGTAAGTCAAAGAGTTCTTCTCTCAGGTGTTCTTCATCGATTTGACCGGTCATATCGATATAACATTCATCAACAGAAGCTTGTTCTAAGACAGGATATCGATTGCGCAAAAATGAGAAAAACGTCCTGGAATAATGCTGATATAAGGAGAAGTGAACAGGAACTAAAATCAGATCGCGGCATTTGGCTTTTGCCTGAGAGACAGGCATTCCAGAAAACACACCTCTTTTTCTCGCCTCATAGCTAGAGGTTGAGATAACAGAGCGTCTCGAATCATAGCCGATTGCGACAGGAAGACCTTTCAGCTTCGGATTTTGAAGAATTTCACACTGGACAAAGAAAGCGTTGAGGTCAATGTGAACGATGATTTTGTTCATGCTTTTCTCAGTTCGGCACGAAGAGTTCTTGCTTGAGCAAGGGCCGTTTCACTCACTTCGCTTGAGGAGAGCATTTTGGCTAATTCTTGAATCATCTCCTCTTCAGAGAGTGCTCTCACGTGCGTTTTTGTGGTGGAGTTTTCATTCTGTTTATAGACAAGAATCCCTTGCTCTTGCGAGGCGACAACCTGCGGGCTATGAGAGATAGTGATGGTCTGAGAGATTTTTGAAATTGCCGAGATTTTCTTTGCTACTAATCCCGCTTGTTTTCCGCTGACACCGGTATCGATCTCATCAAAGATCAGACAGTTATAAGGATTCAAGTTGTTGAGAACGGATTTCAGCGCCAAAAGGAGACGAGAGGTCTCACCACCGCTAGCTGCTTTCTTTAAGCTCTCTTCTTCTAAGCCGTCATTCAACGAGACAAAGAAGAGGCCGTTATCGATGCCCTCTTGGTTTAATTCCACTCTTGTAAGTCTAGCATTAAATCCGTTTTTGCGTAAGCCGAGTTCTTCTAATTCTTTCGAGATGTCTTTGGTTAAACCTATGCATGATCTCTCTCTTTCTTTAGAGAGAAGCTCAGCATCTTTGAGTGCTTTTTCTTTCGATACAAGAACGTTATTCTCCAAACGTTCTCTTTCCGCTTGGAAGTTTTCAGCAAAAGCTAATTTCTTTGCAAAATCATCTCTTTTTTTAAGGATTTCAGCAGATGATTTTCCATATTTTCGCTGTAAATTCTTCAAAGAGAAAAGACGTTCATTGATGGCATCAATTCTATTTTCATCAATCGCTAAGGATTCATACATATCCTTGACATTATGAAGAGACGAAGTGAATGTGCGGAGGGATAAGAGACATTCTTTTGCACTCTCTTCTAAAGGTTTTGCGTTCATCAAAGAGCGGAGAGAACGCTCCACTTGAGAGAGCTGTTCTTCAAGGCTTGGCTCTGAGGAAGAGAGAATCTCTTGTAGCTCCTCATAGCGGTTTTGAACTTGTGTCAAATCCTTGATGCTTCTAAGCTCTTCTTCTAAGTCTTCAATCTCATTCTCTTTCAGCTGATAGCGATCGATTTCTTCCAATTGGAAAGAGATATAATCGGTATCTAATTCTTTGTTTTGCACTTCAAAATCCTTAAGTTCTTTCTTCGCTTCTTGATATTTTTCATAAGATTCTTGGAATTGAGTTTTGACCTTTTGTAGTCGCTCTTTTCCATAGCGGTCGATATAAAGAAGCTGCTTCTCTTCATCTAAGATATCAGAGTGGCTTTTCTGCGAGTGAATATCGATAAGATGATCGATGATATGACGATATTGAGAGAGAGGATATAATTGTCCGTTAATCAGATAACGAGAGGATTTATCCGGGCAGAGAACACGCTCTAAAAGCAGTGTGTGATCCTCTTCAATCACCTCTTGAAGATGAGGAAAACGGGAGAGGAATTCCTCCTCTAAGACAAAGAGTGCGGAGACTGAGGCTTTCTTTTCTCGATCACGGACAAAAGAATAATCCGCTCTCGCTCCAAAAAGAAGAGAGAGAGATTCGACAATCAAGCTCTTACCAGCGCCAGTCTCACCGATTAAGGCGATAGAAGGCTTTTCTAATTCAACACTCGCATCTTCCATGAGCGCGAGATTTTTGATGTGCAGGGATGTTAACATCTTACTTACCTCCCTCTTTATTGGGTAGATTCCACTCGATTTTCTGAAGTCTTTCGTACTGATCTTGTAAACTGCCATGAGGATAGAATTTGCTCTTTAAGGAGTGAATGATAAGTTTTGGGTGTACATCTCTATCAAACAATTTCTCTTTCAAATTTTTCACAAAGCCAGCCTCTGTTTGATAAGGATCAAAGACTTCAATCTCTTCATAACTGAGGAGTGAAGAGATATCCTCTAGCGTTAAATCTAACACCATCGCGATGTCACAATCTTTCGCATCTTTTGCAAGCATATACCCGCGCGGACCGATTCCTAATGTCAGTTTTTTGTTATTTTCTCTTTTTAAAAACTGGATTGGTTCATAACAAGGAACTAAGACATCTTCTAAGAAATATTCTCTTGGGACACGGATAATGGAGCAGTGATTGATGTCCTCATAAGCATGTATAGATACTATCTCATAGCTTGTCTTATCATAAGGAGCATACATCTTAAGATTGGGCAGAGAAGAGAGCATAGCGACATCAAATATCCCTTGATGACTTGAGCCATCTTCAACGAGACTCGCGCGTTCTAAGAAGATGACAAGCGGTAATTTTTGACGCAAAATGTTTTCGATC
>JALFLX010000024.1 GCA_022774485.1 Bacilli bacterium | reverse complement strand
ATATATATATATATATATATCCATCCCCTTTTATGGTTCAGCACCTTTTATCTGACCGGCAGAAGAAGAAAAATGTTTGCGGTTTGATGAAACAATTAACATTTTTTCTTCTTTCGTTCAGTTGTAAAACTTCAAAGATTGAAAGTTTGTTTTAAGCGAGCATAAGTTCACGGACAACAGAGACCATCACTTTCATCTGATCGAGGTCTACGTATTCGTATCTTCCATGCATGTTGTAGTCACCTGTTCCAAGGTTCGGTGTCGGAAGTCCCATGAAGGAAAGCTGACTTCCGGTGGTGCCACCACGGATTGCCTCATACATGAAAGGGATACCTAATTTTGCATACACGCCTTCATATTCTTTTTGAATCTCAGGGTGTTTATCAAGCTCGACTTTCATATTGTGATACTGGTTTTCAAAGTGAAGAGTAATCGCTTCATAACCGATATCATCGTTAATTCTTCTCGCGGTGAGTTTTGCTAATTCGATAAGCTGTAAGGCTTGAGCATCTTCAAAGGAGCGGATGATGTAATCGCCTTTGGCATGATCTTCACAGCTCTGGATGTTAGAGAGGTGATAGAACGGTTCTTTTTGATCGGTGTGCTCCGGGCGTAAGAATTCTGGAAGTGCCTGGTGGAAACGGATTAAGATATTGCTGGCGTTGACCATCTTGTCTTTAGAATATCCAGGGTGTATGGAACGACCTTTGACTTCCACTTCCATGGAATAAGCGCTGAAGGATTCAATGGAGACAAAGCGGTAATCGCCACCATCGATGGTGTATCCGTACTCAGAAGTGACAATCTCACGGGAGATGTGTTTGGCATCTAAGCCGATCTCTTCATCGGTGGTGAAGATAATCTCAAGGGTACGGTGGTTCACATTGTTCTTAATGATATCTTCTAACGCTTCCATGATGATCGCCATGCCGGCTTTATCATCGCCTCCTAACAAAGTGTTTCCGTCGGTGACAATAATCTCATGACCAAGGCTCTCTTTCAAAAACGGGAATTCTTTTTCTGATAAATACATCCCTTCCTGAAGTTTCACAGGAGTTCCGTCATATTTGACAATTCTCGCTTTCACATCTTTGCCAGAGCAGGCTCCTGAGGTGTCCATATGAGCTAAAAGAGCAATGGGAGGCAAGGAGGGATCTCCATAGAATTTAGCATCGACAACTCCAAAGCGATTGAAGGAAATCTCATTCGGATTCAGCGCTTGTAATTCTAAAAGCATCTCTTGTGCAAGATGGTAAATCAAAGGGTTAGATGCCGCAGTATCACTGCCTTCTAAAGCAGTGGTTTCAAAGGATACATATTTTAAAAATTTATCTAATACACTCATTATAATGACTCGCTTTCTTGATAGGTTTCATGTGAAATCATCACTGATTTGTCGTTTCACTGCGACGTTTTAAAGAATAGATGTAATTGTAGAGATAGAACTGCCCTTTAAATTTATAGATCTCTGAATACTTTTGTCCATTGCCGATATTGGAGCTCTTGAGAGTGGTTCTATCAATCGGGAGGTGTTCCATAATGGTCGGACCGATATGGAGTGCTTTGGAGATCAAAGAGCTGATGACAGAAGAGATGTTGAATTCATATTGAATCGCACGGAGTTCTGGATCTTTGGTCAAAGCGACAAGCTGCTCTAATCCCAAATGTCTATAAGAACAAGGGATATTGACCTCATTGAGGACAATATAGGCGTTGAGAAGTCCTTTTTCTTTGGAATAGGCGTGGCGGTAGCTGTTAAGAAGGACAGAATAATCAAACGCTTCTTTATAAGCGCCTTCGATAGATCCGTCAAAAGTTAAAAATGCATAATGGTGGTTTCCAGTCACCGTCTTCATCTCGATGAAGGATTTCGGACAGGTTCTTCTAACAGTGCGATCGATGAGGTCGTAAAATTCTAATTCCGCTTCCGCATCAAGGGAGTTTGCTTTATTCTCAATGACTTTTAAGAAGATATAGATCATCGAGGTGTTTTTCTTCACGTTCTTCTTTGTGATTCTCAAGGTCTCCTGAAGATCGAAAGGATCAGTGACAAACTCTTCTGATTCAATCTTATAAGTCTGACCATCGTTTCTCACATGGAAGCTTTGCCCGTTTGTTGTGAAGTCTTCTGTGAAGCTGTAGTCGCGGATGGTGTGGAAAGAAGCGATGAAGATGTTGCCTAAGAATTCTCTGTCATCCGGATTGATGAGCGCATAATTCCAGCCTTCTTCACTTTCTTTATTGTTGTATTCTTTCTTGGAGATGATACGGCCGGCAAAATCGCTGATTTTCTCACAGTCCTCACCGAATTTATCTTCCCAATATCCGAACGCTTTGATCTGTTGTTCTCTCTCTTGATCGATGTAAGAGACATTTTCACGAGCGATTTCAACAGCTTCAATTTTTTCTTCAACGATTGGGGTTTCTTCTAATTGGAACGAATCATTAACAGGGTAGACTGTTTTATTCTCATGAAGTCTTAACAAAGGTTTCTCTTCTAACGCTTGTTGGATAGATTGACGAGTGAATTGAAGTTGATTATCGCTGAGATAGAACTTCAAATCAGGGAAGTGAGCAAGGTCTCCTCCTAAAGAGAGGAAGAGAAGTTTGTTCTCGTTCTCTTGATACTTCTCCTGAAGAAGAGAGAAGTCTCTTTCCTCACTCTCAAGCTGTTCTTCGTGTTCTTGGATCTTCTCTTCTAACTGAGCTTTCACCTCTGCTAATTCATCTTTCAACTTCGAATACTCGCCCGAGAGGTTCATATTCTTATCGTAGAGATTTTCTTTTTCTTGAGAGATGGTCTCTTTCTCGGTGTTGAGCTCGACGATGCGGTTTTCCTTTTCTTCCACCGAAGCAAGAAGCTCTTTAATTCTCTCTTCTTTTTCGTGGTTTTCATCGTTCAGCTTTGCGAATGTCTGATCATTAGAGTTCTTTTGAGAATTGAGTTCTTCATTTTGATTCCGCAAAGATTCTAATTGAGATTTTGCATCTTCAAGTTCCTCTTTGATGGTGGTGTTCTCATATTTTAGAGCTTCCATCTGATCAGCATACAAAGCATCTTCTGCTTCTGTTTCTTCTTTTTGTTTCTGAAGATTATTGTATTCTTCTTGAAGCTTTTGAAGCTGTTCTTCTTTTTCTAAAATTTGGTTTTCTAATTCTTGATGTTTCTCATTTATCTCTTCCATTTGTTTTTGAAGAGATAAGAGAGCTTCACTTTCCTTAGTTAAAACATCAATCTGATTTTTTAAGTTGTTGTTTTCTTCCTCTAAGGTATGAATCGAATCAGAGAGAGTCTCTTTTTCAGCGCTAATTTCCGCTTTTTCTTTTTCAATAACTTCTTTTTCAGAAAGAAGAGTTTCTTTTTCTTGAGATAACGCTTCTTTTTCATCTTTCAGCGTTTCGTAGTTCTCTTGGTTTTGTCTAAATTCTTCTCTCACGCTGAGAAGCTGTTGATATAAAGAAGAGAGTTCTTCTTGTTTTTGGTTTTCCTGATCAGTGAGTTCTTCTTGTTGATTTTGTTTTTCTTCAAGCTCTTTTTGAAGAGAGGTGATTTTCTCTTCTAACTGATGAATCATCTCATCTTTCTCAGATAAAGAATTTTCTTTTTCATTGAGAGATTCTTTTGCTACGGTTAATTTTTGCGAGATTTCTTGAGTCTCTGCTTCTTTTTGGGAAAGTTTCTCATTTAATTCATTGAGTTCATTTGCTCGCAACGCAAGTTCTTCTTCCGCTTGAACTTTTTCTTCTTCTAAACCTTCGCTTTCTTCTTGTAACTGAGTGTAGAGCGTTTGAGCTTTTTCGTTCTTTTCTCTTTCTTCTTGAAGAGAAATATGAAGCTTATTTAACTCTTCTTCTAATTCATTGATTCGAGCTTCCAAGGCTTGATTCTTCTCTTCTTCTTTTCTCAATTCTTCTTCAGAAACAGAGTTTTCTTCAATAACCTCAATCGGTGTTTCCTCAATCGTTTCTACTTCTGGTTCTTTTTGTGTCTCTTCAAAAACAGAATCCACTCTTTCAACATCACGCTTGAATTCGTCTGGTTGAATTTCTTCTACATCAGTTTCTTCATGAATCTCATCGACAGCTTTCATCTCTTCTTTAATCACTTCATCCTGTGTTTCAGATAAAAGAGAATCTACTCTTTCAGTATCATGATCAAATTCTTCTTGAGGAATGATTTCTTCTTTTTCTTTTGGTTCAGAGAAGGAAATATCATCCACTTTCTTCTCTGCTAACTGATAATCACCTAAAAGCTCATTTTGAAGGAAACGAGGATCTTTTAATTGAAAAGAGTTTTGTTTCTCTTGTCCAAAAATGCGGGCTTGTCTTCTCTTTGCCTCTTCTTCTGTCTCATTTCCAAAAGAAGCGACATCGATAGGATGATTGTGATCGCTGACATCAAAGAGAGCAAAGGTGTTGTATTTTTTTCCTTTTCTCACTTCAAAAATGGCGTTAGAGATACGGAAGGAAGACTTCTGATCTCTAAGCTTCTTTGTCGATAAGGCACAGGGAATCAAGTTGATATCAGTTTGAATTCCGCCCATGGTCTGAGGTTTGATCAGATCAAGTGTCCACGCGTAAAGAGAATTCTCATCCTCAAAAGCGTCGCGTTCTATCCATTGACCTGCGAAGTCTAAAACCCTTTCTCTCCCGTGGAAATAAGTGTCGAAGATCTGTAATGCACGATGTTTATCCATCTCATTTCCCTCCTTGTTTCATGTGTTTCTCAAACTCTTCATAGAGAGCTTGATTGTGTTTTTTTATCTTCTCAACATCGACTTTACAATGTTCTCTTGTGAGGTCATAAAGTCCGTTATATTCTGTCTCAACATCTGCAAACTGAGTGTAGATCACACCGCATAACCCATCTCTTTGAATCTGCGGTTTAATTTTATTTTCATACAGATCATCAATCTTCTTTGAAAGCTGTTCTTTCTTCTTCACTTTTCCGTGTCCGCAGAAGATCTGATACGGAGACTCTCCATACTTTAATCCCAATCCTCCAATCTCAGAGAGGATAAAGCAGCGGTTGTGTCTGTTTTTTCTCTTCATCTTCGGGAATGAATAGGTGTGAACAGAGAAGAAATCCGATTCATCTGCTTCATACCAGCCAGAGGCGGTATCAAAAAGCATCTGATTTTCTTGTGCTTTCATTCTTCGATAGGTCTTAGAAGGATCAAATTCTCCCCACCCTTCATTAAAGATTGTGTAAATCAAGATACTAGGATGATTGTGAAGCTCTTTGAGAAGCAAATTACCTTCATATAAGAACTCTTCTCTCTCTTTCTCATCTTCTCTTCCTAACCACTTGTAATTAACATGTTTCTCACAGTTCATGAAATTGAGGACACGAGGAGAACAATTTGGAATCAAACCTCTCTTTTCTCCTCCACAAGGGAAGTCTTGAATCAAATAGATTCCCATTTGATCTGCCAAGGTATAAAACGCCTCACAGAGCCTTGTGATATGAACGCGGAGACAGTTGAATCCCATCTCTTTTGTCTTGATCAAATCTTCTTTGTATTCATCAATACTAGCAGGCGTCAAGTTGTTATATCCGCAATATCCTTGATAGAGAAGTCCGCTTAAGAATAACGGTTTTCCGTTCAAATAGAGATACTGATGACCATTCACTTCTTTTAATTCTACTTTTCGAATTGCAAAATAAGTGTCAATCTCATCCTCTTCCATTGTCAAATGAACCGGATAGAGATAAGGATCTATAGCACTCCAAAGGTGGAACTCTCCGATATCGATCTCGGTATCTACGTTGTTTTTCACTTCATAATCCTTGTTTAACAGGTGAAGTTTGCTGATACCATCGCAATTTGCATTCACATGTACCACAATTTTATTCTTTTCAAAATCAGGAGTGAATTTCACGCTCTCTAATCGGTGAGAGGGAACACATTCCATCCAGACAGGACGGTAAATTCCAGTTGTGGTAGTATAGGTCCAATAAGAAGGATCTAACGATTGTTTTCCACGGGATTGACCCTTGCTGTCAGAAGGATCTTTCACTTGGACAATAATTTCAAATCTCTTCGGCGTATCTTTGGATAAATGAATTGTAAAACCTTCATTCATTCCTTTATGAGTTTTAACTAGCACTCGGTCGATATAAACCTTCGCCTCATAGTCGATACCATCAAAGTGAATTAAAATCTCTTTGCCGACAAATTCATCCGGGAGAAGAATCAGTCTTCTGTAGCAGAGGATATCATCGGGTTCTGGAAGAAGATTCACACCGCTATCTAACGCTTCACAAGGGAAAGGAACTTGAATTTTTTTTGAGAACGTGACTGGTAAGGTTTCTCCCTTGCTGACAGCAAAATCCCAATCTCCGTTTAAGGAGAAATAAGAATTTCTTACAAATGAAGTTCTTGGATAAGAAGAAAGAGGAGCATCATATTCTCTCTTTTTGCCATCGAAGAGATAGCCTTTGTTAAGGCCTTCTGTCTTTTTATTCGCTCGCATAGTTTTGTTTCTCCTTTCTGAAATAGAAGTAAATCGGAAGCAGAGCGAAGAGAAGAATCGCTGCTCCGACTAAATATCCGTACTGAGAAGGTACGGTATCAAACACACCTTCAAAGAGGCTAGATTCCACTTTGGAACCAAACGCTCTATTTAAAGAATCTCCGATGAATGGTCCGATGCACATCGGGAGCGCGACAACAAAGAGCATTCTCACACCCATAAAGATTCCCTCTTCTCCTTCTGGAATATTCTGTCTCACCAAGGCGTTGACAACGGTGGGGACGGAGACATATCCAAAGATCATGACAAGGCCAGAGATTGCAGCATAAGCAGTTCTAGAAGCGGAGCCTTCTTGGAATGCATAAGGGATAAAAAACATCATCAAGAGACAGATGAAGAACACAGCAAATGCCGGTAAGATCATCTTGTTCTTTCCATATTTGTCGCTTAAGAAACCGAAGAGAATCGAGAGAGCAGAACCGAAAAGCAATGCGACTGCCATCACGATGCTAAAAGGAGTGAGAAGCGAAGTTCCCGTGTTACTGATAAGACAAGTCTTCTCTAAATAAACCATCAAATAAGGGAAGAAGACCTGGCAGGCAGTGGAGTAAACAAAGTAGATGAGAAGAATCAGATAAAGAGATGGATTTTTTAAGATTGTCTGTTTCTTAAACCCGACAAAGAGAAGAGAAAGATATGAATTTTCTGTTTTTTTCTCCTCTTCTTTTGGAATCAAGAAGAAAGAGACAATTCCCATCAAGACAACAATTCCACCGATGAGATAGAAGAAAAGATCCCATCTAGCATCACAAGCTCCTTTAGATGAGTCAGTGGTTAGTCCGTTTAAGAAGACAAAGATCAACAGCATCGCAAAGAGCGGTAAAACGGAGAGGACACCCTCAACTTTGCCTTTGTTCTCTTCCGGAATATTCTTTGTGACATAAGAGTTAAAAGCAGCGTCGTTGCTTGTAGAGCCGAAGAATGTCATCACACAGTCAATGATGATGACCATACAAGCAGCCATAGAAGAGACCATCATCAACGGGATCATCTGATTGACAGAGTTGACATTAAAAAGACCAAAAGATGCGGTCGCAAAGCCCCAGAGGAGGTAACCGATGCTGATGAAGTATTTCTTGTGCCCGACCTTATCAGTCAGCGCCCCCATCAAGATCGTAGTCAAAGTTGCGACAATGGCGCTTAAGGCAGTCGTGATTGCGATAAAGAGGGAGTAATCAAATCGTTCTGAAGCGGGTGCTGAGAAGTTGATGTAGGTGATATAGGTGTTCAAATACATGTTCTCAATCGCCCAGGCTAACTGTCCGACAAAGCCGACTAAGATGAGAAATAACCACATCCGGATTCCAAGCTTTTTCGTTTTCATGCTTCTTCCTCCACTCTCTTCAGAAACGTATCTAAAACTTCGCGGTATTTGACAGGGTTTTGACGATACGCCATCGCATGATCTGCTCCCTCCATGAAATACAGCTCTTTGATTCCTTCTTTCTTGTTGTCGTAAATCCACTGGCTTTCTATACAAGGGATGAGATTGTCGTTATTCCCGGCGATAAGAAGAAGCGGTGTCTTCTTCTCTCTGATTGCATCTTTGGGTGAGATATCTTTAAACCAGTAGTGATGAATAAGCTTACAGAAGAGGGAAGAAAACGGAAGGATAAAACAAGGGAGTTTGTTCGCTTTCAAAAGCGGAACAAAGAATTCATTCAAAGAAGAGTAAGGACAATCAGCGACGACAAAAGAAAGATCATCTCTTTTTCCCATGGTGAGAAGAGTAGTCGCAGCTCCTAAGCTTTCCCCTAATAGTCCTAACTTCACTTCTTTTCCGTATTCTTTGCGGATGTAATCACAGATCTCATTTTGATCTTTGCTTTCGTTATAACCGAATGTGCAGGCGACTCTCTTGTTGTCGCCATGTCCTCTCTCATCATAAAGGATGACAGAATATCCCATCTCATAAAATTCTTGGGCATATTTGAGCATTCCTTCTCTTGTCCATGTGTATCCGTGTGCGAAAAGGACAATCCCTTTGGAATTAGGATGTATCGATTTCTCAAGGTGAATCACATAGCCATCCCTCATTGTCAAAGTGAACTCTTCTCTTTTCATCCCCTCGATTTTATTGAAATATCCGTCTTTTATCCCCTCGCGAAAAGCAACCTCTCTTGTCACTCGTTTAGGATGAGAGAGTACGGAAAGGAAGATAATCGATAAGACGATTGTAAAAACAGCAAAGAGAACAAAAAGGGATCCTAGGACAATCAAAAGAATCCAATACCAAGGCATAGAACAGGATTAATAATTGGAAAGACGGATTGGAGTGATGATTTGAATATTTGTCGGATCATCATTCTTAACCATGAAGATCTTTGTCGGGGAGGAAAGACAAAGAGTGAATGTCTCACTCTTCAACGCTTTGACCGCTTCCATGACAAAGTCGACATTGAAGGCGATTTCAAAGACATTGACATCTTCTGGCATGGTGATCTTCACATCGTGGAAGGTCTCTTGAGAGTTTCCAAAGTTGGTGCTTCTAGCGTAGAGATAGATAGAATCTTTATTTAAGTTCAAACGGACCTGAGAATTTCTTCCATCCATCGAAGAGATAATTTTAACTCTCTCTGCTCTCTCGATAAATTCCGCCGTTTTCATCTCGATCATGAACGGGAACTGCGGCGGGATAAGACGGTCGATCGCCGGGAAGTTTCCGTGGAGAAGACGGGTGGAGATGACAGTCTTACCTAAGACAAAAAGCGCTTTTTGCTCATCGAGATAGATGACAACTTCTCCGCTCTCACTCGCTCTTGTGATCATATCTAACGGCTTGACCGGGCAGGTGAAGACAAAATTTGCATCTTGGCTCGCTTCTGGTTTTGAGAGAGAAGCAACACGGAAAGAGTCTGTTGCTAAAAAGGTGAGTCTTCCATCTAAAGCGGTGATGTTAATTCCTTGATAAAGCTCTTTTGGTCCTTTGACAGCAACAGCAAAAGATGTGGTGTCAAAGAGAGATTTTAAGTCAGCAAGAGAGACTTTAAAACCATTTGCTCCCTCTGGAACATTGAGATTGACATCCGGATATTCCTCGCCAGGTTTGGTGACAAGGTTGAAGTTAGAGCTCTCATCAGAGATATTTAAAAGACAAGAGTCGACAAGCTCTAAGGTGACGATATCTCCGCCTAATTTGCTGATGATATCTAACAGAAGCTTCGCCGGGGTCTGAATCGATCCTTCTTCTGAAGCTAAGATCACTTCGTTTCCTTTTTCATCTTCTCTCTCTTGATGGATCTTCGAAGAGATAGAGCCATCAGAAGTGATGACATCTAATGCATCTTGAGAGACGACCAACAAGAAATTCATGTATTGGCTCTCTGCAGTCTTGCCAGGGATGGCCTGAGCTGCGAATGTTAACATCTTCAGAAATTCAGCGCGTTTTATTGTGAGTTTCATATCAAATTGCCCCTTTAATTTATATAGAGATATTATAAGTTATTTCTATTAGTAAGTACTATCTTGAAAATGATGAAATTCATGATTTTTTGTTTCTTTTGGTTCGGAATCGATTGAATTGATGAGCCGAATGTAATTTCTTTTGATCCCTGCCGTAATTTTTAGAATTGGTATCTCAATAATATATCCTACGGATTATTATTCTTATTCTTAGCGGTGGATATGTTGATAACTTGTCAAAGAGAAGAATTTTTCTCTTGTTTTCCGTGTTTTTCTTAAAAAGCATCGTTTTTTTCTTGTTTTTGATGTGGATAATTTTTGTGGATATCTTCTTCCTGTTGTGGATGAATTTGGGATAACTTTTTAAAAGCAAAAGGATAATACCAATTAAGTGTTGATATTCAAGATTTTCCTCTTTTGAAGCATACTTCCCATAATCCTGGATTCAAACTTCTCAAGTGACGGATTCTCATTATGCATGATCTCATACCAGCTGAGATAACTGTCAAGATTTGCCTTCCTGATTCCTTTATGCCTCTGAAGGAACCACTGAATTCCGGAGCAAAGATGATTGATATGATCAAGCTGTTCCTCTTCCTCAGGAATCTGCGAATTCACATAGATCTCTTCTGCCGGATTTGATGAATCAAAGGCTGTTCTGTATCCGTGCAGAGTGTCATGCGTTATGATACTGCCCTGACTGATATGTCCTTCCCAGACAGCGGAAAGATTTTTGCAGGTAGGGTGCCCTGGTCCGAGATCCTTCAGAAAGATATTATTCGATTCATCCGTTCCTATGCTTATCGCTTCCTTCTGATGAGAGATGCCACGGAGTTTTTTCTCATCGCCAATCATGTTGTAGAGTGTTGTGTATGTCTCGTCAATCTGAACTTCTTTTCCACTCAAAACAGGCTTCTTATCGGCATTTTTGACAAGTGCAAGGATCATCTTCCGATATCTCATGGCTGTATTCTTGTTGACATTAGCCGCTTTGGCTGATTCTCTGACTGTCGTGCCAAGTGCAATCGAATCAGCGAGAGCTCTCACTTCTCTCTGGTCCAGTCTTCCACGATAGTAGATGGTAGAGAAGGAACCGCAAACTGTATGTCCACATTCAATACACTGATAGCGTCTTCTGTGATTGCTCTTGATGAAGCCATATTTGCGGAAATGTCTATGATGACAGAAGGGACATTCATCGGGAATGCTGTCATATAGGACTTCCAGTTCTTCATCTCTTCTCGTGTCATATTCATGTCTGCCGCGTGCGGAAAAACGAGGGTGTTCTTTACCCATAGCGATACCTCCCGAAGTCTTTAGAGCCTTGGCAGCCGGGAGTATCGCTAAATATTCGTCTGCCAGGGCTCTAAAAACTTTAATATTTAGCTCTTCTATTTTAGCACTAAAAGGAAGTATCAACACTTAATTAGTATTATCCTTAAAAGCAAAAAAAGATGAGATCCCATTTTAATTTAGAATCTCATCTTGAATGTCATTTTGTTTGTAAATTGCTCTTCAACTTCTCAATCGCAGACTTGAGAATCTCATCTTTCTCTAGCTCACTTTCGATCTTTTGGACATTTGCCATGACTGTGGTGTGGTCTTTTTCAAAGTACTTTCCGATGCTCTGATAGGTCATGTTGAGGAGGTTTCTCGCTAAGTACATGGCGATTTGTCTAGCTAAGGCAATTTGTCCGATTCTAGATTTGCTCTTGAGCTGATTCTCGGTTAAGGAGTAGTGAGAAGATACTTCTTTGATAATCGTGTCGATCGATAAGGTGGAAGCGGCAATTTTTCTCTTCTCATCCGTTTGGAATACTTTTTTGACAAAGTCTAAGTCAATCACATTTCCGTGTTCTGTGGTAGTGATTGCAAAGAGGAGGTTTGTGAAGGCGCCTTCTAATTCTCTCACGTTCTTGGAATAGTGGAAAGCGAGATATTCTAAGACATCTTCAGTAAACATCTCTTCGCTTAGGCCATGCACCTTGATTTTCATTTTCAAGATGTCGACCAAAGTCTCTTTATCAGGAGTGCTGATTGAGATGGTCAAGCCACCTTGGAAGCGGGAGATAAGACGGTCGGGAAGATCTTTTAATTCTTCAGGAGAGCGGTCGGAGGTTAAGACAATCTGTCTTGAATGAGCGACTAAGAAGTTGAAGACATTGAAGAACATTGTCTGAGTGTCATTCTTTCCAGCTAAGAACTGAATGTCGTCCACTAAGAGCATATCGACAGTGGTGAAGAAATCTCTCAACTCGTCCGCTTTTCTTCCTTTGATGTATTTGACATATTCGTTTAAGAAATCATCTGAGGTGATATAGAGAACTTTGGCTTCAGGATGGCGGGTCTGATATTCATTTCCGATCGCTTGTAAGAGGTGAGTCTTTCCTAAACCAGATTTGGAATATAAGAAGATCGGATTGCTTTTTGCTGGGTTGTTGACCGCGTAAAGAGAGGCGGTGTAGGCGCTTCTATTGTTTGGTCCAACAACGAATGAATCGAAGTTGAACTGAGCCTGTAAAGAAGAGTTTTTGAAGAAAGAATCGGAAGCCTCTTTGACTGCTTCTTTTCTTTTTAAGAAGGTTCTCTTATCTAGAATTTCAACTGACATCGGTGTCTCAAGAATGGAGGAAAGATAATCTTGAATCGGGACGCTTAAGGAAGATTTGATGATCGTTGCATTTGTCTCGCTAGCTGAGACAAAGAGCGCTTTGTTCCCTTCGATTGATTTCAGTTCGAATAACCCATCAGAGAACATCGCGTCAAACAGCTTTGAATCAATTGTCTTTTTTAAGTGGTCTAACAGCTCGGTGAAAATATCTTGAAGCTGTCTGTCTTTCTGTGTCTCGTACATAGTCAAAGGCTCCTTAGTCGGAAAAGATTATAGTGAAATTGTATACGAATATAAAGAGAAAAATAAGAAAAAGAATTTTTATCCACAAAATCGCAAAGTCTCTTTATATCAAAGTTGAGATTTACTTATCCACTTATCCACCACGGTGGATTGTGGATAACTTGTTGATAAATGGATGGTGGAAAACTCAAATTGTGGATAAGTGGATAAGTCATCCACATTCTCAAAGTTATAAACAATGAAATATTGCGATAACTATCGATATTTTTACACTTTTCCACCGAGATAAAATACGCTTATCCACACCCGGTGATTTCCCTGCTTTTTGGTGGATAACTGGTGGATAAGTCTGTGGATAACTATAAAATCACAAGTGGATAACAAAGTGAAGAACAGCAGAGTTACACACAGAAAAAGCAAGGTTATTTTGAGTTTATTTTTAGAGTTTTTTCTATTTTTTAAAAAAGTGGATAATTCTTTCACGCCATAGAAATTGCAATTTTTCTTTTTGTATTTTTTTAAGCTTTTTCTCTTTGTTTTTATGATACTTAGTTATATAATAAAAGCGACCCAAACTTCAGGGGTCTTTTTATTTGACTGTAGGAGGTGTGCTGATGCGTGAAAAGGTATCGTTAGTCTGTACGGAATGTCAGTCTAGAAACTACAACGCCGCGAAGAAAAAGGGCGATGGTGTCCGTTTCGAGGTGAAGAAGTACTGCCCGAAATGCGGTAAGCATACGATCCACAGGGAAGGAAAATAACTATGAACAAATTCACAAGGTACTTCAAGGGTGTCGGTGAAGAAGCCAGAAGAATCCGTTGGCCTGACAGCCGCTTACTCTGGAAATCTGTCACCATTGTCATCGTCATCTCAGTCATCTCGGCGTTAGCTATCGTGTTAAGTGACTGGCTCACTGCTAACATCATGAAGGCGTTTGAGGAGGTCTTCCCGAAGGATTCTTCGGAATCTACTTCCGCTGCGTTCCGCATGATTTCGTGGATTAAGATTGGAGGACACTTCTAATGTTTGAAGAAGAAAAGAATGAATTGATGGAAGAAAAAGAACACAATAAAGGTTCTTACAACGCCTACATCGGAGGTAAGGTCATTTCCAGTGAAGACGATGAAGAAGAAGATAATCTTCCTGTTGAAAAAGCTTGGTATGTCATCAATACTTTCGGCACCAAAGAGAGAAATGTCAAAGACGACTTAGAGAAGAGAAAAATCTCTTTCCATATGGAGGATAAGATTTTCCGTATCATCGTCGCCGAATATGAAGAACCCGATCTTGATGAGAACGGAAAGCAGAAGATGACCAAGGATAAGAAGACCGGATTAAAAGTTCCGAAATTCAAAGTGAAGAACTATTATCCTGGCTATATCTTCGTCGAGATGATCATGACTGATGAGACTTGGTTTGTTGTCCGTAACACTCCCGGTGTCTCTGGTATCACTGGTTCTTCTGGTAAAGGTGCTAAGCCGTTCCCGATTCCGAAAGAAGAGATCGAACCTGTCTTGAAGAGAATGAAGATTGATGATCCGGATTTATATTCGGAGTACAAAGTCGGCGACTTGGTCAAGATTATCTCTGGCAACTTCGCTGAAAGTGAAGGTACCATCGAGGCGATTGATTCTGAAGCGAAAGAAGTTACCGTCTTGATTACATTCTTCGGCCGCTCTACCGAATTCACCGCGAAGTTCTCTGATATTGAGAAAGTCGATTCTTCTCATCCTGCAGAAGAGGAATATCAGGGATAATTTATGGCACAAGATGTCTTAGTGATCGGTGGTTCTAACATCGATTATGCGGCGTTTAGTCAGAAGAAGCTCATCTTAGGAGATTCGAACATCGGCAAGATCAAAACCTCATTCGGTGGGGTTGGAAGAAATCTTGTCGAGAACTTGGCGAGGCTTGGACATCATGTCACTTTTCTCACAGCGATCGGAAACGATCCGCAGGGAAAGCAGTTAAAAGAAGAGCTTGAGTCACTTTCTGTAAGAGTGCTCACTCCTTCTTATTTGAAAAACACATCGAGTTATCTCGCAATATACGACGAAGACTCAGATATGCATGTCGCAGTCTGCGACAGCGAGATTCTCGATTCGATGAAAGTGGAAGATTTACTTCCTTTTGAAGATATCATCGACTCTTTCCAATCCATCATCTTGGATATGAATCTTAATCAAGAAGTGATTGATTGGATCTTCTCTCGCTATCAGGAGCACCACTCGATCTTGATAGAAGCAGTTAGCGCAAATAAAGTTTCTAGAATTCAAAATCATCTCTCTCACCTCTCTTTCTATAAATCAAACCTCTTAGAGGCAAGATATCTTCTCCACGAGGAAAAAAGCGCAGTCGAACTTCTCTCTCTTCTATTAAAGAAAGGAGTGAAGCGAGCGGTCATCAGCGATTCTTGTAACGGAATCGAATATGGAGATGAAAACGGGATTCACCATTTCGATGTTATCCCGCTTAAAAAGATTGTCTCTGCAAATGGAGCAGGCGATGCTCTCTTCGCGGGAATTCTTCACGCTCTCTTAGAAGAAAAAACTTTAAAAGAAGCTGTCGCATTCGGAGATAAAGCTGCGAAAAAAGCACTCTCTTCTCCTGAGGCAGTCGCTACAGATATCGCTGACATTTTAAAAGATTAAAATACTCCTTCTGAGGCATCAATTGCTTCAAAGGAGTTTTTTTGTGTTTTATTCTGCTTCTAAATCTTTGATATAAGAAGAGAGCTCCGGTTCAAATTCTAAACCGTACAAGATGCCATCGACATGGTTGTCATAGCTTCTTTGCATCGCTCTATGAACAAAGTCGTGTGCGATTTTCACACTTTGATACACACTTTTTCCTCTTTCATACGCTCCGACAAAAGCAGAACAGAAAGAGTCCCCAGCGCCGTGGAAGTTGATCGGAAGACAATTTGTCTCATAAAGAGAAATCTCTTCTTTTTCTTTTTCATAAATCAAACAACCGATGGTACCCTCTTTGAAAATCACACCAGTCAATAAGATAATCGAAGGTCCGAGTTTAGATAAATCTTTTGCGATAGAGACAGCTTCTTCATAAGAGATGCTTTCTCCGTGATAAGGATGATTGGTCAAAAGACACGCCTCTGTCATATTCGGACAGGTCATATCTGCGATACTTAAAAGTTTCTTCATCTCTTCCATGTGGTTCTCTTTGAATCCAGGATATAATTTCCCGTTATCCGCACAAGCAGGATCAATCATCACTTTGGTATCTTTCTCTTTTAACTTCTGAATGATTCGATAAGTGATATCAATTTGATCGGTGGTGAGGTATCCGGTGTAAATTACATCGAAGTGATGGTTGTATTCCCTCCACATTTCGATAGATTTTTCCATCTCATCGCTGAGATCGACAAAGGTCCAATCTTTGTATGCGGTGTGATTGGATAAAATTGCGGTAGGAAGTCCGACAGCCTCTAAAGAAGCAGCGGATAAAATCGGCAAAGCGACTGTTAAAGAGCAGCGGCCTAAGCAGCTGTAATCCTGAATGGTCAAACAACGTTTTTGTCTCATACTAAGAATCCTTTCTGATGGTGGAGAGTACAATGTTTCTTGGCAGTGCAAAAATATCTGCGAATTTAACGGCTTCCTCTTCTGTGGGAAGTGAAGTTCCCTCTTCCCAAGATTCGACAACTTCATCTGGGACAGAGAGGTTATCTGCGATATAACAACAAGAGAATGAATATTCTCTCTCGATTGTCTTTAAAATGGTAGAAAAAGTCATGAAGATTTCTTTCTCTTATTGGGTTTTGATGATTTTTCTTCTTGCTTTTCTTCTATTGTCTCTTCCGGTTTTTCTTCTTTCTTCTCTTCATTTTCTGGAACGATGATAATCACTGATTCTTCTTCTTTCTTCTCTTCTGGAGTATATGCAATCTGTTTATTGTGAATCTTTCTTCCACTCTGTTTCTTCAAATCAGAGTAATCGATGATTTTTGTCTCTTTCTCTTCTCTTTCTTTGATCCACTCTTCTTCCTGCTGTTTCTTGATTTCTTTTTCTTTCTCTATCATGCGAGTGTTCTTGATTTTGTTTAAGAGAATGACAATCGAAGCAATTCCTAAGATAAAGAGCATGACACCGATGCCGATTAAGACATAATTGAGTAAAGATGTGTTTCTATAGAAGAAAATGTAGGTAGTTGCAAGAGCGATCATCAATCCGGATAAGATGAATAAAAAGACAGCTGCCACAATATTTTTCTTCACTTCTCTTCCTAAAACTTTATCGACACCGAAGATTGCAATCATGACTGCAAATCCATAGAAGATGCAGATTAAGAGAATCGGTATGATATCGAGAATAAAGTTTGGATTGACAAAGAGCGCGATACCAAGTGCGGAGAAGATGATACCCATCGAGACCTCTTTGCTGATCGGAGAGCGCTCTAACAAATAGCCAGAGAGCATATTGATGATGCCATAGGCTAAAAATGCGATTCCGATACAGTAAGAGATAGAATCTCCGCTGGTGGTCTCTGTGTTTTTGATTCTTAAAGTCGCAATCAATATCAAAGCTCCTCCAAAGACCATCAAAAGAATCGCTTGAATAATTTTAATCCACTTGTATGTGGTGATTTTAATTTCGTTTGTTGTTATTTCCTGCATGTTTCTCACCTCTAGTTTATTATATAGAAAACTATTATAATTTTGTTGATGAAAAGAGCAAAAACATGAAAAGAACAAAAGAAGCAAAAATCTATGAAGCGCTCAGTGCAATCATCGATAAGAGAGTGGTGGAAATCGATAAGAACACCTATCATGTTCTCTCTTCTGATCACAGCAAATATTACACTGTGATCAATGAAGGAGATCTCTACACCAGCAATGATAACGCCACCTATTGGCAACACTACGCTGGCTATCCGATTATCGCGGTGATGATTTTTCAAGGAAAGCTTTCTTTCGACACTTCTATTCTTCCTTACTTTATAGGTGTTCCTTGGCATGATGTTAATGAAAAGAACAAGAGAGATTATCAGAAGTCAATTGATGAATTTTTATCAGCAATAGATAAAGTTGTTTGTGATAAAATAATTAAAGAAATCAACTATATTATTGAACAATTTGAATCACTTCCATACGAAGTGAAAGGAAATAGAATCAAGTTAATCAGCACGAGGTGAAGAGATGAATCCATTTATGAAAGAAGCGTTGAATGAAGCGTATCAAGGAATTGAAGATGGGCACGGAGGACCTTTTGGAGCAGTTATCGTGAAAGATGGTGAGATTGTCGGAAGAGGTCATAATTCAGTTTTGAAAAATCAAGATCCGACCTGTCATGGGGAAGTGATGGCAATTCATGATGCATGTAAGAGATTAAAGACATTTAACCTGAAAGGATGTGATATCTACACTACTGGGTATCCTTGTCCTATGTGCATGGGTGCAATCCTTTGGGCAAATATCGATCGCATTTATTTCGGGTGCAATGTCACTGATACAGAAATCATTGGATTCCGCGATAAAAAGTTCTATGAAGACCAGAGAAAAGGTTTAGCGGAAAAGACGGTGGAAATCGACCGTGAGGAATGCCTTAAGCTCTATGAGGATTACTTGAAAATCAAGAATCGGGAACACTATTAACCAACGCTCATATAAATTTATATATAAATAAAAATACTTTAAATTTGTACCCTCGATGCGTATAATAGACCTACATGCGTTTTTTGTGCGCATTTAATTCAATGTGAAGGAGGGTTTAACACCTATGAAACGTACTTATCAGCCTAGCAAAATCAAGAGAGTTCACACCTGTGGATTCAGAGCCAGAATGGCCACTAAGAATGGTAGAAAGGTCCTCGCTAGAAGAAGAGCGAAAGGCAGAGCAAGACTCACTCAGGCCTAATTTGGTTTGATAGTCTCTTTCCTTGCAGATGAAAAAAGCATGCAGACTGTTGAAATCCGCTGACTTCAAAGCGGTTTTAGATCAACGACATTGCCTAGGAAAGAACGAATCTGTCTCAGTATTCTATGCGCCCAACACTTTGAAACACGCCAGAATCGGCATTTCAGTTTCGACAAAGGTTGGTAACGCTGTCGTCCGTGGACGTGTCAGACGACAACTTCGGGCTCAGATAAATCTTTGTGAGGTTCTCTCTCACGCTATCGACGTCGTGATCATCGCTCATTCCGGATATCTCAACCGTTCTTTTGAGGAAAACACAAAGATTTTGAACAATATGTTCACTCGTTTCTCGAACCTGAATAAAGGGGAAAAAGCATGAGAAATCATTCGAACAGGTTATTCAAGCGCTTGATGATGGCCCTCGCTGGTATCATCATCGCTTTTGGTTTGACCGGTTGTACAAAATCATTCTGTACAAACCAGGACAAATCGAATCAACTATTCGCCTATTACGGTGACCTTTATCAAGAGGAAATCCTTATTGATGAAAATCATGAGGACAGCTTCGATTACGCTGCATCAACAGAAGCGGAGAAGACTTCTCGCGCTAAATTGATCGAAGCGCAAAACACACACAGAACAACTCTTTTCAGCGCAGTTGCTAACGGCAGTTACAGCACTACTTGGTTTGAGTTGAAAACTGATGATGGAAGTGTTGACTTCCTCTCCTACATGAGCGGAAAAGCAGTTCAGTTTAAAGAGGACAATTACGCTCTTTGGCAGGATGGAACCTTAGGTAAAATCGAAGATGTCGAGCAGGCTAAAGCAGTCGCTTGGCATGTCGGTATCTACGCCGGTCTTAATTATGATGAGAACGGAGCGGTCACTTCGGTGGCAAATCTCTGGACAAATATGAATGCCTGGTATGACTTAGCAGTCGCAGAGCTCGGTGTCTTAAGATGCCCCTCTTCTACGTACTTAACGAGTATTCAACAAAATTGTGCCGCTGCTTACAGCGCGAACACCGCTTGTATTACTCCTGACAGCATGAGCTTCCTCCAAGGCAACGCGAAGGTCTATATCGAAGGAAAGACTTGGGGACAAGCTTTCAAAGAATACGGTTTCTTAGAAGGCCTCTTTGTCTATCCGTTAGCTTGGATTGTCCACGCGATTGTCGAGGCTTTAGGAGATACCGGATGGATTCAAATTCTCGCCATTTTCGTTGTTACCATCTTAGTTAGATTAATCACAATCATCTCTACTCTTGTCCAGAATAAATCCACAACAAAGCAGCAGAAGATTCAACCGCTTCTCAATGAGTTAGCGAAGAAATATCCTAACTCAGAAGTTGATAAAGAACAGAGAAATGCGATGGCCATGGAACAGGCCCAACTGATGAAGAAATACAAGATTCATCCGTTCCTTCCGATCTTGTTCATGATCATTCAATTCCCGTTGTTCATCTGTATCTGGTCCGCATTACAAGGCTCTGCAGCATTAGCAGCTGGTAACTTCTACGGCTTACCGCTCACCACTCGTGTCAGCGAATGCTTCACTACCAAAGGATTAGAAGGTAAGTGGGTCGGTATTGTCATCTTTATCTTGATGTCTGTTGCCAATGCTCTCTCTTCGATGACTGGACTTTGGTTCAATACTTGGAAGAGTAAAAACTTCAACAACACTGGCATCCAGAAGAAAGATGAGAACGGAAATGTCGTTGATCCCAACAAGACAATGAAGATTATGAACATCGTCATGATGGTCTT
>JALFLX010000127.1 GCA_022774485.1 Bacilli bacterium | reverse complement strand
ATCAGGATTATAGGCGCCTAAAGCAGCGCCATGGCTCGCTTTGACATCGTTCTCATCGATGATGAGAGCAGGGGAGCATTCGCTTTTTGCCTCTTTGGTGAGATTGGTGATTTTCCCTTCTTGTCTGGTGTCAGAGCGTTTGGCTCCGTTTTTGATCTTCGAAGAACCTAAGAATTTCAAAAAACCAGAGGAGCAGTTGATGCCTGCCATCTTGGTTAATGAGACACTGTCTTTTTCTTCGTGGATGGTGGTGATATCGTATTTTTTATTCTCGTTTCCGGTGAGAATGCTTGCTAAAGAGACTTTCACAGAAGCTCCTTCAAGAAGGTGGAGAGACAAAGAAAAATCAAGAGAGCCCGAAGAGAAATCGATGATGGTCAATTTAAGAGAGGCGTTCTTTTGGATGGTGAACTCCTGTTTGATCAGGTTCTCTTCCAAGGGTTTTGTCAGAAGATAGATGATTTCATTTTCCCCAGTAAGCGTCTCAAGAGTGGGGAAACGCTGATCTTGAATCGTGGTGTTCATAATAAAACCTCAGAGCACTTGCTTCACTGCGCAAGAGCCTAACGAGACGACTTTCTCTTCTTTTTGAAGCTTGATGCCGTACTCTTTCTCTAAGAACGAATATCCTTCTTTGGAGATGCGCTTTGCTAACGAAGCATCGCCTTCTAACTGGATTTTGCCATTGACCATGACTGCAGTTTTGTTGACATTGACAAGCTCATAGAGACGATCGTAGTGAGAGATGATGATGAAAGTGGTTCCTTGCTCTTTCAAGCGGTTGATGACAGAGGCGATGAGCGCTAAAGCATCGACATCTAAGCCGGAGTCGATCTCATCGATGAGAGCTAAGGAAGGAGAAAGGAGAAGCATCTGAAGAATTTCGTTTCTCTTCTTCTCTCCACCGGAATATCCTTCATTGAGATGACGGGAGGCCATATCAGAGTCGAGGTCAACTTCTTCATAAGCAGCTGTGGTGCTCTTGTAGAACTTGAGAAGAGAAATTGGCTTCTCGCTGTGAGCGTTGATCATGGCGCGGAAAAAGTCCATGGTGACAACACCGGGGACATCAGGCGGGTTCTGGAAGGCCATGAAAATGCCTTTTTTGCTTCTCATATCCGGAGTGAGCGGAAGTAAGTCTTCTCCGTCAAGGGTGATTTGACCTTGGCTCACGTGATAGCGAGGGTTGCCCATCAGGACATTCAAAAGAGTGGATTTACCATGTCCGTTTGGACCTAATAACGCGATACAATCTCCTTGGTGAACTGTGAGGCTCGCTTGATTTAAGATGCCGTTTCCTTCGACATCACAGACGATATCTTTGATGATTAACTGTTTCATAAAACCCTCCAACTATACACTCTTCTAAGAGCTATATTATTTTATTCATTTGCGTGCTGTTACACAACTAAAACGATAACGAAAAGAAAACCTCGCCGAAGCGAGGTAGGATCAGATTCCTTTTTGGATCGAATCGACAATGAGTTTGACATCCTGTTCGTTGAGCTTGCTGGTGGGAAGCTGTAAGAGTATGCCGTCTTTCTCGTAGCGAGGAATGACGTGAACGTGGAAATGAGGAATGGTTTGTCCTGCTTTTTCACCGATGTTGGTGATGACGTTTGCACCGCTTGCGCCGAGCTGTGCAATTTGAGCCTGGGCGATGAGCTGCGCGACTTCCATGACATGGTCAAGCAAATTTTTCGGGCAAGTCACCATGGAGCTGAAGTGCTCTTTTGGCAAGACTAATGTGTGGCCTCTTGAAGAGGGATTGACATCGAGGAACGCGATGACTTCATTGTCTTCGTAGACTTTGTAACAAGGGATTGTTCCATTTGCAATCTTACAAAAGATGCAAGAAGTTTTTTGTTCAGACATAAGTTCTCCTTTTTGAAAAGGGAGGACTGTTGAAGCCCTCCCGAAAGATTTTTAGTTGAGGTGGATCCAATCCTTATCCTCTTTCGGAGTGTAAGGATTGTCGCTCTTGAAGACGTCTTTGTAAGTGGTCTTCATATACTCTAAGAAGTCTTCATCAGAGTATTTGAATTTGGTTCTAGAGAACCAGTAGACAGCAGAGTTTGTCTTGTAAGAGCCAGTGGTGGACATGACGTAGGCAATCTCTCTTGCAATCTGCTCTTTCTTCTCAGCGGTGTCATAGACACTGGTAGAAGAGTTGAGCGCTAAGGAAGAGGTATCGACAACGTCTAAGAGACGGGTGAGGTAATAGGTTTTGCTGGATGCATCATAATAGATGATGTCATCGTTTGTTCCAGTGGAGGAATCCGCAACAGTGAGATAGCGATAGCCATCTTTTCCATAGAGGGAGATATCCTTCTTGGTTCCCGGGTGCTCTTTCATCTCTTTGATGGTGTTCTTGTTGGTGGAAAGCTTCGGGGAGAAGATACGAGAGGAGAGGTCGCTTGGAATATTGGAGATACCGCTAGAGGAGAGATAGATTCCTTCAGTGACAAGATTCTTTGTGGCGATGTCATCAATGGCTTTGCGGATACCTGTCTCGATATCATAGGCATAAGCGCCAGTGTAGCTGGACTCTAAGGAGCTGTCGACGAAGTTGTAATCGTCTTTGCCTCTCTCGAGTTTCTTCTTGTCCGCTAAGACCTTACCGGTCAAAGTGGAGGAAGAGGAATCATCATAGATGCTGTTCTCAGGGAGGATGTCGTTGGTTCTAAGCCAAGCTTCTTCTTCGCTAGAGAGGACGATTTCATTGCCGTAACGGCCTAAGGCGACTTCATCAGCGGTGCTCTTGGTGATACCTTTCCAGAGTCTAGAGAGGATGGAGAAGTCATCATCTCTCTTTTCGCCCATAACATAATCATTGATATAGGCGTTGAGCAAGTTCTTCGCAGCGCCGGGTTCATCGGAACGATCGGTGAGGGCGATAATCTGAACTTTTCTCGCGTTGGTGTTACCGATAGAAGCATAGGATTTGGTGTAGATGTATTCAGCGGTGAGGTAGTTGATCTTCATTTCATCCATGACTTCTCTTTCCATGTAGGTCTGATACACGGCGTTGTCAGCGTGAGCGAAGACCTGATCAAACTCCAAATAAGGAGTGAGGAGCTTGCCCTGAGCATCGAAGTCGGCAGTGTTGACATCGAGATAGTAATAATTCTCTTTTAAGTACTGAGCATATTTTTTCTCGATGAAGAGGTTGTCTTTGCTGTAAGTTCCAGCTTTGACAGTGTCGACAAGGCTCTTCTTGGCCTTGACGGAGAGGTTATTTTCCGCCTTTAAGGCAGCAGCTTTGTCATACTGATCAGCGACAGATCCTTTGAAGTAATCCGGAGTGACAGCGTAGACTTTGCTGCCGTTTCCATCGCTGTAGTTGTGAGCGACATCAGCGATCTTTAAGAGGAGCTTATCAGCGAGCTTAGAGTAGATCTCGCTGCTGGAGCTGACGGAGTTGTAATATTTCTCCCAGTCATTTCCGTAGACACTCTGATCTTCGCTGACGGTGAAGATCGGATCTTCATAGTTAGTCGGAAGTCTGACTTCATCATCGCAACCGACAAGGGCGACAGTCGCGAAGGTGAGAAGGACTAAGGATTTGATTTTCTTACTTTTCAACATGGCAGATACCCTCCAACAAAGTTCCGTAACTTCCGCCTTCGAATGCAGAGACACAAACCTCAGGGACAAGTCCGCGAGGAGTGATCTCTTCCTGAAGAGCGAGAGTCTGGATGTAAGTTTCCCAGCTCTCATCTAAGGAGCTGTTCTTGCCGAGTTCAGAAGACTCTTTGGTGATTTCGATATATTTGTTGATGATACCGGCATAATCACCTAAGAGCTCGTTGAACTTATCGGCTCCGAACTTCTTGATGTTCTCTTCGTAGAGACGGAAGTCGATGTTGCTATCGCTGGCTTTGACAGCGGCGACAACGGCATCTCTTCTGGCGTTGTATGTCGTGTTGGAATTGATGTCCGCTTTGACATAGTTGATCAAAGAAGGATTGGTGCTGTAGTCAGCGCTCTTTGCGCTTGCAGGATCAGCGGAAGCATCAGGAATGTTGGTTCTATAATACTGATAAGTATTCTGAGAATTGACAAATGGATCGTTGTTGACAACGATGAAGTGAATTCCCTGATATCCGGAAGAACCACCGCGGACAATGATGACCGGGTTGGTGTCAGTGTCTTTCTCAACTAAGATCTTCTTAGAAGTCGGGATCTTGGTGAGGACACTCTTCTTGGTGAACGCATCAAAGTCATAGTTGTAGAGGTTGTCAGAGATTCCCTCGACAGTCTTGAACTTTCCGGCATCGATCTTGGAAAGCTGACCTGTGACATATTCATACTCCGCGTATTTGCTCGGGAGTTTATCCTTGACATCATTTAAGGTGAGGATAGTCTCTCCGCTGTGAGCACCCACTTCAATCGCATCCTTTAAGAACTCTGCTTCATAGGTGTCAGAATCATCGTAGAGGAAGTTGACACCATGATAGTTGAAGTAGTTGTTGAATAAGATGTTGCGAGGATACTGAGTCTCAGAAGCGTAGTCGACCTTGCTTCCATCGACGATGTTCTTCTCAACATCGGCGACATAGCCTAAGGTGATAGCCTTAGAGAGCGGGATACCGAAAGCGCCGTTCTTTCCGACTAAGGTGCCATCAGTGATGAGCTCGCTGACCGCAGTGTCATTTTTATAGTCGAAGGAAGAGGAATCAGCAGCCTGACCAGGGACTCTCAAGGAAGCGCGGACTGCAGTGTTGACTTCTGCAGCTTTGGTCTTCGGGTTGAGGTACGCTTCATAGGCGTAGAGACCGAGCTTGAATTCGTTGATGTAGCTGGTGGTCTTCTCCATCGCGACAGACTGGCTACCTTCGGTGGTAGTGACAAGTTCACCGTACATCTTGGCGGAGCCTTCATCTTCGCTGACAAGCTGGGCAACAGAGCCGAAGCTATCAGAAGAAGCGAGCATACGGACCGCATTGCCGATCTTCTTCGCATTGTCGGCAGTGATCTTACCGTTCCAATAGCCTTCGCCATCGCTGGACGCATCCACTTTGACTAAGACATGGGAGACATGGTACGGAGCCTGATTGGTCACGTAATCCTTAGTCATCTGCTCGGAGATGTAGTAGGTGTAGCTAGGATCAGTCACGCCATTAGCGTTGATCTCATAGAAGTCCTGAGAGTTCTTCTCCACCTGCTGCTGAGAAATGTATTTCTCTCTGAGCTCATCGAGATCCTCGACATTCTCGCTGTCGAAGGTCTTTTCCTGTTCTTCTTTGTAAGAAGTGTTGTTGGTTCTCGCGTTGGTTTTCCAAGTGTTCTTTAAATCATTGATCTTGGTATCGACATTCGAGAGCATGGTATCGGTCTTCGGGGTGACCAACTGGGCTAAGATGTTCTTAGCGACGTTGAAATACGCCTGAGCAGATC
>JALFLX010000125.1 GCA_022774485.1 Bacilli bacterium | reverse complement strand
CACCTATGTTGATAAAGATGGCAAAACCAAAGAGCCGGTCATGCTCCACAGAGCAATCTTCGGCTCCTTTGAAAGATTCTTCGGTATCATCACCGAGAACTTCAAGGGTGCATTCCCAACCTGGTTAGCGCCTGAACAAGTTAGAATCATCCCGGTCAACAACGATGAAGCTGTTGTCAACCTCGCTGAGAAACTCAACAAGAGACTTCTCAAGCACTCTGTTAGAAGCAAGATCGATTCCAGAAACGAAAAGCTCTCCTATAAGATTCACGACTCTCAAGTCTTCAAAGTTCCTTACACCATTGTCTTAGGAAACAAAGAAGCAGAGGCCAATCAAATCACCTATCGTCTCTATCACGAGCAGCAGTCTAAGACTGTCGCCTTCGATGAATTTGTCAAGATTATCTTAAAGGACATCAAAACAAAATCAGTCAAACGTTCCTATTAAAATCTTGTCTTCTCTTTCCATCAAAAATATCGCGTTATCTAGATTTCTTCTGGATAACGCTTTTTCATTCTATTAAAACCAGTTCTTCTATTTAAGAGACTCTATTGTGCTGTTCATAGAGAACGTCTCTTTACTATACGTGATGCTTACAGAAAAGGAGGACTTACTCAACAATTTAGAAAACTCTACTTTTTTCCAGAAATAATATTTTTGCAGGTTTCTAAAAGAATCTTATCCTTTAAACCAAAATCAATTGATTTTTTCTTACAAATTTACCTTTTAAGAGCATTCCTCTCTCATTCTGCTTCATTTCTTTTCTCAACGAGTTTTCCTAATTACTCTAGAACGACTTTTCCTCTTTTCCTTATTTCAACATAAATTTAATTTTCACGTCTACTTCAAATAAAGTTCATACAAATTCTTTCTTCCATAAACAAAAACCCCTGCCTGGGGATTGCAAGCAGGGGACAAAGAAAGGAGTGTACAATAGGAGGTATCGAAACCATAAGTGAGGGCTTATGGATTCTTTTGATTGTTTTTTAAAAGCATCTCATCGTTTTGATATTCGAGGTAGTCGATCTGATCCTCGTATTTTTCAATCTGACGGGAGAGGTTCTGATTGAGAGAGGTGTAGTGAGTAATGAGAACCGAGCAAGCGATCGCAGAGAAAAGAGTGGTCACGACAAAACCGATCATTGAGCGTTTCAAAAGATGAGATGGTTTCTTCTGATAAGTTCTTTCGATGCGGTCTTTCATGGTCGTTACCTCCTTTCTATCGCTCTCAGGATTGATGGCTTGCTGCGGTTGTTCTCCTCGATTTCTTTTTCTGTAGGAACGAGCGGTTTTTTCGTGAGCAGGATATATCCGCTCTCATCTTGTCCTTTTTTGTATTTGTCGACATGGCTGTTCTCACTCACAGCCTTAAAGGCGTCTTTGACGATCTTGTCCTCTTCGGAATTGAAGGAGATGACAATAAGGCGGCCTTTGGGATTTAAGAAGTTCAGGGCTTCTTTGAGAGCACTTTTCAACTCGTCAATCTCATGGTTAACCTCATAACGGAGGCCTAAGAAGAACTGTTTTGCCGGATGTCCTTCTTTTCGTAATTCCCTTGCAGGAAGAGAATTCTTGATGATATCGACCAGTTCGAATGTCGTCTCAATCTCTTTTTCTTCTCTCACCTTTAGGATCTTCTTCACGACTGGGTAATAGATCTTACACTGCCCTAAATCCCGGAAGACACGGATCAGCTCTGTTTCCGAATAGGTGTTGATGACCGTTTTGGCGGTAAGGGAATCCCCTTGATCCATCCTCATGTCAAGCAAAGCATCATATCGGTAAGAGAAACCGCGTTTGGGATCATCGAATTGAGGAGAAGAGACCCCGATGTCCATCAGGATCAAATCTGCTCCGGCAAACCCGCTCTTTCTTAAGATTGGAATCGCCTTGGAAAAGGTGGAATGTAAGAAGTATTGCTTCACTGTCTTCCCGTATCGGCTCAGATACTGCTCACAATAGCTCAAGGCTTCTTGGTCTCTATCGACACCGATAAAGGTGGAACCTGCGAGCATCTTGTCCATGATGTTAGAGGCATGTCCAGCCCTCCCTAAGGTCAAGTCGAGGTAAGTGATTTTCTTACCTTTGGGGACAAAGGAGAGGACCTCATCTAGCATCACCGGAATGTGCGAGTTAAATTCGCTCATTCTTTCTTGCCTAAGAGAGCTTGGGCGTTTTGCTCATAAGCAGCTTCCGCCTCTTTCTCTTTCTGCAAATAAAGGGAGTAGTCCCACATCTCAAGATGGTCGTACACGCCAACAATCATCACTTTCTGATCGATGGAGACTTTATTAGAAAGTGTCTTAGGCAAGAGAATTCTATTGTGCGAATCGATCTGAATCTCGAAGGTGTTTCCTAAGTAAGTGCGCTTGATTTCTCTTGCTTCTCTTGAGAAGTCGTTAAGCTGCATGATTTCCTTGGCTTTTTCTTCGAAGACCTCTTTCGGATAAATCTGAATGCAGGAATCCATCCCTAAGGTCAAGAAACATTTTCCGCCGGTGAATTGGTCCCGATAAAGGGAGGGTAAGACTACCCTGGATTTATCATCGATGACCAGTTCTCTCTGACCGTAAAACATATCTATCCCACTTTCACCCACAATTATAGAGATGCAACCCACTTCATGCAATACTTTTCTGAAATTATTTACTATTTTATTCCTAATTCTTGTTGTCAAAGAACAAAATCAGTCAAAAAAAGGTGTTTTTTTGGTAGAAATACATCGGGGGACAAAGTGGGACATTTTTTCTCTTTCCAGTGTCATAACACGATTTTTTCGCATGAGAAAAGGGAGGTAACACCTCCCTGTGATCTATTTTTCTAAATCGGCGAACGGATTGTTCTTGCCTCTTTCTTTCTCGTATTCTTCTTCTGACATGAGGACATAGTCAGCAGTTTGAATTTTCTCAAGCTCCACTTCTGAATAATTCATCGGGATGGCATTGAAGAGGAGAGCTAAGAAAGCACCTCGCAAATTATATCCGCCATCTTCTTCTGGCAAGATGTCAGCGTCCTCATCCACACCTAAGACGACATCGACAGAATCAGAGAGAGGATAGGTGATCTCTTCGTGTGTATGCGCATCTTCTAAGATGCAATCGCCTTCGACAGAGAGGTTCAATTCGATGATAGAAGAGAGTGCGATGACTCTCACCACAAAGGAGAGGTCCGAGCTAGAAACAAGAAGCGGCAAGAGCTTTTTCTCTTTCTCAGTGAGTGAGAGGGTAACTTCAATTTCTTCTCCTTCTTTCCACTTAGCAGGGTAGAAAAGCAAAGCGTCTTCGTCAATCATGCAAAAGTCCTCTTTGAACTATATCGTCGTGAACGAGTTTGGTCACTCGTCTGATATCCGGGTGAGCGTGCTCATCCATTCTCAAAGCGAAGATGATCTTCCACTCTTCTAACGAACAGGTCACCATGATGGAAGCTTTGAGGGAATTGGGTAAGACAGAGCGTGCTTCATCAGGTCTACAGCCTTCTTCAATCAGCTTGAAATAAGCTTCTTCGCATGCTTTGTAGAAGGTGTCATAGGTCTCTTTGTGCTCTTCATATCCTAAGGGTTTCATGAAGGTCAAGGAGTTTTCAAATTTGTCTTTGGTGTAATTGCAATAACGGGTGCTCTCCTGAGCAAAAGAGCAGACTCTGTGACGGACAAGCTCATGAGTGACACCGCGGTCAGTGATGAGATGGTAGGTCTCAAAGTGAAGTTTCTCATACGCTTTTTCACAGATTTGGTCCTTGTTTTTCTCTAAGTCGAAGAGAGAGCAGCAAGGAGGAAGAATCTCTTCTTTCGGGAAAAGGTTTTGAATCTCAGCAGGAAGCGCTGAGAGCAAAATCTTAGCGTTTTCTTTCTTGCAAGAACATCCATCAAAGTGCTCGATGATGGGTCGGAGAGATGTCCCTAAGAGATAGTGGCCTTTGCAGTTTACTAACGTGTAGAACGGGCAGTGCTCTTTTTCAAAGCGGACAAACTGTTCTTCAGAGAGAGAAAAGACAAAGCGGAAATGCTCGACCATGGCTAAGTGACGAGAGTCGATAAGACGTTTGACAAAGAGGATGTTACTCTCATGGTCTTTATCTTTCACCTGATAACAGTTGTGGGCGACAGTAGCGACTTTGTCGTAAAAGTCATCTAGATCGATTCGTCTAGCGCTGTTTTCAATCAGTTTCATTTCACTCTCCTTTTAAGGTCATACCGAAGCGCTGCTTCGCAACGTTGCAGGCAGTCTTGACAGCATTGTTGATCTCTTCTTCTTTTAAGGTTCCATCGGGTTTCTCTAAGATCAAAGAGATGCCGAGATACTTCTCACCGGTCTCTTTATCTAAGAAGTTGTCAAAGTAGAGAATATCAGCTAAATAGGGAATATTCCCCTTCATGAGTCCCCTTTTGAAATTGAGATAGTCGACATCGGGGACAAGCTTGAAGCTGAGGTCTCTTCTGACAGAGGGGAAAGAGGAAAAGGCGCTGAATTTTGTCTTCTGACCTTTTGTTCTAAACAAGAGAGAAAGGTCAAATTCCGCTAACAGGATGTTCTCTTTGCAGACAGAGGGATGCAGTTTACCAAAAGTTCCGAGCAAGTCTTTTCCTAAGAAGACATCACAGGCAGCCTTGGGATGGAATTTAGGATTTTTGGTATAAGAGAGGCGGTAGCGGTTTTCTCCGATTCCCATTTTCTCCATCACAGCTTCAAAGACACCTTTGAGGTCAAAGAAGTCAAAAGGTCTTGTCTTGTAATCTTCGGTGAGAGAAGTCTCGCCAGCAAGGCCTAAGGAGAGGTATGTCTTTGTCCCATCCTTAGTGTCGACAGGACTGATTTCAAACAAGGAGAGATTCTTGTGTTGATGAGAAAGGTTATAGCGGAGAGTCAAGAGCATCGAAGGAAGCAGGTCAGAGCGGACAATCTCGTGATCTTTTGTCATCGGATTGATGACACGATATGGTTCTTTCTCCTGGAAAACAGCAAGAGATTCATGCTCTTTTTCAGAAATCAACGTGAAGGACAAAATCTCATCATATCCTCTCTCGATGAGGAGGCGTTTGATCATGCGTTCCGATTTCTGCTCGAAGCTTAAGGCACCCTGAGAGAGCGGGAAGTGCTCTAAGGAGGGGTTAACTTTCTTTGCAGGATAATAGCGGAAGACTTCCTCTTCGATATCGCACTGTTCAAGAAGATCCACGCGGTCAAGAGGAGGATAGAGCATACCATCTTTTTCTTCGATGCGATAGGCATCTAAGACCTGTTTGATTTCTTCTTTGCTGTAGGAAGTACCTAAGCGCTCGTTCAGCTTTTCATAAGAGAAGGCAAAGGGAGCGTTATGTTTTTCAACTCTCACATCAGAAGCGTAAGAAGTGAGCTCATAAGAAAGGAAGAATTCATCAAGCAAGGTGATGAAGACAGAGAGAGCTTCAGGAATCATGTTTTGATTTCTTCCTTTGGCAAAGAGCTGAGAAGAAGGGGAGGAAAGGCCGACTCTTGCAGAAGTGTGGCGGATATTTGCGTGATAGAAAACAGCAGCTTCCACAGCGATATTTTTCGTCTCAGGAGTGACAAAAGCAGCATCGCCAGCCATAATGCCAGCTAAACAAAGCGGTTTTCTCTCTCCATCGAGAATGACAAGATCAGAGGGGATTAAAGAGAGCTTCTTCGAATCGAAGGTGTTAAACTCACCTTCGAAAGCATCCGAGCAGATATAATCTCTCTTCTTTTCATCTTCAGAGTAAATATTAAACGGCTCACCTGTTAAGAGCATGGCGTAGTTTCCGATATCGACAAGAGGGTTTAACGAGCGGATACCGTTTGCTTCTAAAACACGGCGGATGAAGAGAGGAGTCTCTTCTTTGGGTTTGATATTAGAGATTTTAAGCACATCAAAGCGCGGGCAGAGATCCGTCTCACTTTTCACAGAGAAGTCGCTTTTTAAAGAAGAGAAATCAAAGGTGGGAAGAGGATAGACCTCACGGGAGAAAAGAGAGGCAAGTTCGCGAGCCATACCGATATAGGAAAGACAATCCGGGCGGTTTGGAAGCACGTTGATGTCTAAGATCACATCATCTAAGCCGAGATAAGAGAGAACTTCTCTTTCCCCGACAGGAGCATCAAGCGGAAGCTCTTCAATGCCATTTAAACTCGGTGAAGAAGCAGGCAGGGTCTCTTTGTTCACGCCTAATTCTAAAAGGGAGCAGCACATGCCCTCGCTTTCAAATCCGCGTACTTTGCCTTTCTTGATGGTAGTAGAAAGTGCCGGGAGAACACACCCCTCTAAGGCGACAATCACTTTGATGCCAACTCGAGCATTAGGAGCACCGCAGACAATGTTCTTGATGCCTTCTTGACCGCAGTCGACAGTGAGGAGGTGAAGATGATCGCTGTCTGGGTGCTTTTCACAGGTTAAGATTTTACCGATGACAAGTTTGGAAGCTTGTGCAAGGTGTTCCACTCCTTCCACTTCAAAGCCAGAGAAGGTCAATCTCTGGATGACTTCGTCTTGACTGAGACCTTTTAAATCGACAAGCTTTGCAAGCTGACTATATGAGAATAACATAGGTCACTCCTTTCTGAACTGCTCGATGAAATCGATGTCGTTGGTGTAGAAGCGCTTGATATCATCGATGCCGTATTTGAGCATCGCAACTCTGTCGATGCCGATACCGAAGGCAAAGCCTTTGTATTTCTTATCATCGTAGCCGTTGAGTCTTAAGACATTAGGATGAACCATACCTGAGCCTAAGACTTCAATCCAGCCGGTATGTTTGCATAAGGAACAGCCTTTTCCGTTGCATTCAAAGCACTGGATATCCGCTTCGACAGAGGGTTCTGTGAAGGGGAAGAAAGACGGGCGGAAGCGGACTTCTCTCTTCTCACCAAAGAGGTGCTTCAACAGCAATGTCAATGTCTCTAAGAGATTTGCAAACGTGCAGTCTTCCGAGATGACAAGGCCTTCGATCTGACCGAACTGGTGAGAGTGAGTGGCGTCATTATCTCTTCTATAGACTTTGCCAGGACAGATGACCTTGACCGGTCCTTTCCCAGCCATCGCTTTCATGACACGGGCTTGGACACAAGAGGTGTGGCTTCTTAAGACAGTGCTTTGATCGATAGAGAAAGAATCCTGCATATCTCTAGCTGGATGATCTTTCGGAATGTTCATCATCTCAAAGTTGTTGTAGTCAGATTCAACTTCCGGACCGGAGGCCACAGAGAAGCCTAAGCCGACAAAGAAGTCAACCACTTCATCGACAATGGCGTAGAAGGGATGCTTGCTTCCGATTCTCTTGTGATTTCCAGGCAAGGTGATATCGATTTTCTCGCTTTCTAATTTGCGGGAGAGCTCTAACGATTTCATCTCTTCTTCTTTTTCTTCAAACAAGCCGTTGAGGGTGTTTTTCATCTCGGTGAGCTTGAGGCCGAAGTCTTTCTTCTGATCTGACGGCACTTCTCTCATGCTCTGATAAAGAGAGGTTAACAAACTCTTTTTCCCTAGGAATTTTCCCTTGAATTGTTCTAAGGTCATCCTGTTATCCACATGAGTGATTTCCTCTTTGGCAAGAGCGATCTCACGGGTGGAAATCTCATCGAATTCTTTGATATCCATAAAGTCCTCCTTAGAAGCGCGGAGAAATGATCTCCGGTTCTTCCTCCTCTTCCTCTTCTTCAACAACTTCTTCTTTTGGGACAGCAGGAGCAGGAATCTCTTCCTCTTTCTCCTCGACTTCCACTTTCGAGATGACCTGATCTTTTCCTAAGCGATTTCTAAGATAATCCGGAAGGACAGACTGGCCATCTTTGGCAAAGGAAGAGAGGTCTTTCTTCTCTTCGCTTGGCGCCTGGATGGAAACTTGTCTTGTCGGAAGATCATTGAAGTCGATCTCTTTATTGAAATTCGTCGCGATGATGGCGATTTTGATCATTTCTTTCTCCGCCTCATTCTCGTTGAGTTGGATGCCAAACTCGATGTCGACATCGCTGTTCTCTTTTCCAGTGGCAGATTGGGTGATGTAGTTGACCGCATCCTGAACTTCGATCAAAGTCACATCCTCACCGATGGTGAAGTTGAGGAGGATCGTGTTTGCGCCGCGGATGGAAGACTCTAAGAGAGGGGAGTTAATCGCAGAATCAGCCGCTTTAATCGCGCGGTTATCTCCAGAAGCTTCGCCAAAGCCGATCAAGGCGATGCCGCTGCCGGAGAGAAGATTTCTCACATCGGCAAAGTCAAGGTTAACAATGCCGTGGATTAAGATAAGATCGGTGACAGTCTTCACCGATTCTGCTAAGACGTGGTTAGCGCTTGAGAAGGCGCTGACCAATTTCTCGCTTCCAGAGCTGATCATCAGTTTGTCGTTTGAGACAACTAAAAGCGCATCGACATTTTCCTTGAGAGCGTTGATTCCCTCTAAAGCGTTGGTTTTCTTCTTCTTTCCTTCAAAGTTAAACGGGCGAGTGACAATACCCATGACAAGACAGCCTGCCTCTTTGGCAGCTTTGGCGACAATCGGGCTTGCGCCTGTTCCAGTGCCACCGCCTTCTCCGACAGCGATGAAGATCATATCAGCACCGCTGACAATTTTCTTGATATCTTCATAGGAGTCTAAGGCTGCCGCTTTTCCTGAGGCGGGATCTCCGCCAGCGCCTAAGCCTTTGGTGACATTCTTTCCTAAGACAAGCTTATTCTCACAAGGGGAGAAGGAGAGAGCTTGGCTATCAGTGTTAAACACCCAGTACTCAACTTGATCCGCTTTGTCGTGGATCATGCTGTTGACCGCATTTGATCCGCCACCGCCGACACCGATGACCTTAATCATAGCGTGGTTTTGTAAGACCGGGTCTTCCTCAAGCAACAGTTTCATTTCATTCGTTTCCATAAGGAGATTCCTTTCTAGCGGTCAAAGCCAGTCCTCTTTAAGGATGTTTGAACGCTTTTTGTATTTTCTTTCATGTTCTGATATGGCTTATTCGCTAAGAGCAATGCGCCTAACATGCTCTCATAAGCGCCTGATTTTGCACCGAAGAGAGGACAGTGGAAGGCTTGAACGTTGATGGCAAGCAGACGAGAGAAGAGTGAGTCAAGGTCTTCAATTTGAGCTAACGTTCCGCTCAAGATCATTGGGATAGGCTCGCTAGTTTTCTTAAGAGAGAAATAGACGTCCTGAGCAAGATCTCTCACCGCGTTTATCGCAGCTGTTTTTAAGCTAGATAAGGTGATTCCCTCCTCAGTTTGGAAGGGGAAGTTTGGATCGCCTGCAAAGCCGAATGTCTTGAGGAGTTCTAAAGCTCGTTCCGTAGAGATAGAGAGCTCTTTAGCAATTGCTCTCAGGAGATCTTTTCCACTTTTGCTGAGAATCTTTGCATCCGTGATTCTTCTTGAAACCACGGTTGTGACCTCAATTCTCTCTGCTTGGATGTCAAGGTTATAGAAGTTAGGCAATCTTCTTTGCTGATAGAGATATTCATATCTAGCATAGGAGCTTACAAAGGTGAGCTTTGCTTCGATCTGATTGCGTCTTAACACTTCTCGAGCAAAAGAGGCAAAGTCAGGGTCGATGAGATGAATATCAGCGTTCACCTGAAGGCTCTGAGCTCGTAAGATGGTTGGATAATCTTCAAATCGTTCTGAAGAGTCGATGGTGAAGGAGAAGGGATGGAGGTCGATAATCTCGCCTTTCGCAGAGCAATTTCGCGCGCGGTTAAGAATGCGGTTGAAGCAGTTTTGATAATCGGAGCTGGTGAGATTTCCATCGCTGTTTGAGGGGTATTCTTGGCCATCGATATTAGAGAGTACTTCAAAGTCAAAGGGCGGAAGCACTAGGATGACAGATCCGAGATCCTTAATGCTCTCGAGCGCTTTTTCTTTTAAGCATTTCAAGCTCTCAGAGGCTTCTCGCAAAACAGGTAATTTTCCTTCGATGGTGAGGTCTTCGCCTTCGAGGGCATTGGTCAGATAAATTTTTTCCTCTTTCACATATCCGCTGATGAGCCGGATATTTTCCGGAGTGAATTCGATAACAGTCATTGGATAAGGCATGTTGTTTCCTCCTAAAGATCGACGACAGCGACACGTTTGGTGTCTTGATCGTAGACAAATTTGAATCGGTAACAGGAGATCACATCTCCCGTGTCACGATATTGATACACCTCTTTGCTTTTCCCATCGCGAATGCGGTTGTCGCAAGAGTTCAAGACTTTTTGTGGGAAGTTTTCAGAGTCGAAATAACAAGAGAAAAGATCGTAGAGACAATCTTGGAAAACATAATATTTATCATCTCTCAAAAGGATGAAATCAGCGACAGTGTAAAAGCTTGAGACACTTCCTCCGGTAAACTGGATCGCTTTCACATAAGACAAAGCTTCTGGTGAAAGAATCAGTAATGAGCTAAAGGCTTTCTTCAAGGAATCGGGAAGAAGGCTTAACGGAGCAAAAGAAGAGTGAAGCTGAGGAAGATTTTTGGCATCTTCTTCGTATTTGGTTTTCAACATTGTTTTGGAATCATCCTCAAGCGGAAGAGAAGTGAGAGAAGTGAGAGTTTCCTCTAAGCTTCGACCGCTTGCAAAATACGGTTTGGAATCAAAGAGGCAGACTGGATGATCCTCTTTTAAGACAACGGAAGCGGTAAATCCGTTGTTCGTGTAATCCGCATCGAGAATCAAAGAGTTGCTCTGCTCAATCAAGTTTTCAGTTGCTTTCTCCTCATCGAAGAAGCAGAGAGGATGATACCCTTCATTTAGGGAGAGCTTTGCCACTTCCTTATTTCCAAAATATAGACCGTTATTCACTTGAATATGTTTCGCCTGAAATACCGGGAGCAAAAAATAAACCGCATGGAAAATAAGACATAAGCAAAGAAGCGCCACATAAAGGACGCGTTTATGCTGTCTAGACTTGAATCGTTTCAAGATCAGTTGCTCGATGGTATCCTGTCCTTGGAGGGTGGAATTCTCCTCCGAAGGTTGAATTTCAATATCCAAAAAAGCAGTCCTCCGACTGCTTTTATTTTATACAAATTTAGGTTGAGAATAAAGATATATTTATATGCGATGCTCTGAGTTTTCAAAGCCATAAGAAGGAAAGGTTTCTAACGCTTCTTTCGCTTTGGCTTTGCACTCATCATAAGAAGTGAAATCCGCTTTTGAAATGACATAATTCACCTCAACAGGAGACTTGTGATAAACGACAAACAGATAACGTTCCTCAGCAGATCCTTTCACAGGGATAACAAAAGAACGAGTGACGAATTCAAGGTTTAAACTCTGATAAGTACATAAAGCCATCTCATCTAAGATATCTTTAGCTTTGAGATCATTTTGACAAATAGAATCTAACTCTTCACGAAAGGTCATGATATAGCTCCTTTATTTGACAGCAGTCACTTTAAACTCAATAGTGCTCTTATTGCGGAATATGCTTCTTGAAATCTGACCTTGCAAGGTGAGAAGCTCACGATCTGGATCTTTCAACACATCAAACCCTTGGAACATCGTGACTTTAGAATTTCCTTGGTTCAGCATCGCGTAAGCGACCAGCCCGCTCGGTGCGATACGGAAGAACTCCCTAGGGATAGTAAGTTCAAAAGTAGGTTTTGCAAAGCCCTCACCAAAAGGCATGAACATTTCTAAGATCTTGTAGTTCTCTTCACATAAATCCTCTGGTGAAATCATTAAATTGTCAGATTTTTTCACTGGATTGAGCGCTTGAAGAGCAACTTCCGTAGAAAAGAGAGTCGCCGCGATATAATAATCCTCTTTTTTGATGGTGATTCCGCAAGCTCTCTCATGTCCGCCTGCTGCGACAAACTTCCCAGCGTTCTTATGAAGGAACGAAAGGAGAGAATAACCCTCAGGAGCGCGGATAGACCCGACAAGCAAGGAGGGGTCGTTTTCCATCGGTGCAAAGACGAGAACTGGAACTTTCTTCTCATTCATCAGCTTATTTGCGACAAGCCCTGTCAAGCCGCTAAAAGAATCTTGTATCACGACATAACTGTGTTCAGAGGAGAGCTCTGAGTGGAATGTCATAGAAGCAGAGACATTCTTTCTTTGCTGATTGAGAGAGATCAGTTTCATCTTCAAAGTGTTTTTCTTCTCTTCGGTTGTGCTCGGGAGAAGATAAGAGACAACGCGGATGGTATCCATCATTTCCTTACCGACGCGGCCAGGAGCGTTTAAGCAAGGAATGAGTTTAAAGTTAACATCATCATAGGAAGGGAAATCTGTTTCTAACAAAGCGGTGAGGTTGTGATAGTGTTCTTGATTCAAGAACTGTTTCATCAGCTTTGCGAAAATCAGATTGTTCCCGACAAGCGGCATCACATCGGAGAAGACTGCTAAACCCGCTAACGTAGCAAAATAAGGTTCATCTCTATGAAGCAAAGAAGATGCGAGAAAATAGCTTAAGGAACAGGCAGAACAGTTGTAGGAAAGGAAGTGAGAATGTGTCTGGTGGAAGAGATAAGGAGTCTCAATTTCTCTTTCTGGCAAGTCGTGGTGATCGATGACTACAACCTCCATCCCGAGATCTTTAGCCTCTTGTATCGCATCGAAAGCAGCGACGCCGTTATCGACACAGATAATCAAGGAATAGCCTTTCTTATGGAATTCGTGAACTCTGCTCACACAAAGGCCGTATCCTTCTTGATAGCGAGAAGGAACAAAGAATCCAGGGTTTAATCCAAGCTCATCTAAGGTGGCTTTTAAGATCGTTGTGGCAGTGATGCCATCGACATCGTAATCGCCGTAAATGACCGTTTTTTCTTTGTTATCGATCGCATTTTGAATGCGTTTTAAAACCGCCTGAAATTCAGGTAGTTCATCCGGTCTTTTTAAACCAAAGAAAGACCCATCAGCCTTTCTAGCTTCAAGGTCTTTCATGGTCAGATGATAGTGTTCTAAAAGTTGAGTGAGAAATGACATTTTTTATTTGAATGTACGGAAGTCGTTTAAGCCAGGGATGATGGTCTCATGCGGTCCTTCAGGATCAACATAGACAATACCATCCTTGGAGACAACTTTTTCTTCTTTCTTCTTGCCGCGCTTGATTCTTCTCTGCTCTGCTCTTTCGTGAGCTTTTGCGAAGAAGACGTGAGAAGCGAGGTTGTGATAGAGAGGAATTTCGTAGAAGTAGATTCCGACAAAGCCTACGATGACCATGAGAATCAAAGTTAAGGACAATCCTAACAAGGAGAGGTCGATGAAGGCGATGCCGATAGATAAGAAGATAGTGACAATACTGCTTAAGAAGACAATCGGGAGAGAGCGATTTGCGACATCGTTGGCGATTTCTTCACGCTGTTCGATTGTCGCAGTGCGCTTGATACCGAGCTCTTTGAGTGTCTCTTTATTACCAGAGAGGGCTAAGACAGAGAGGACGTTGAACAAGAGGATACCAGCTAAGAGGCCAAAGCCAGTGAAGGAAGTGAAGGGAACACGGGTGAGGACCATAAGGGCTAAGCCAGCGCCCGCTAAGACAGTTCCACCAGCCAAGTTGCTTAAGGCGATGTTAAGGCCGTGGCGTGCGATGAGGTAAATGGAAGCAAAGACGGAGAGGAGGAAGGCTAAGAGAATCATCGAGGAGTAGTTGTGAGCGATATTGGTAGGCTCAGTGACATAGCTTCCGCTCTCTAAGGTGTCAAGGATATAGTGAGAATATCCGGTGACAGGAGCAGCTTCGGTGGTCTCATCTAAGGCGATACCTCTACCTTTCATGGTATCGTAGATGACCTGGAGAACAGGTTTTCCGTTTGCGGTGTTGAGCTCATCGAGCTTTGCGGAGACATCAACGGAGAAGTAGTGGATGAAATAGGCATTGCCATCCTCATCTTTCTTCTCGACGATATTGACAAAGGCAGTGTCAGGATCGTAGGTGAAGGAGACTTGTGTTCCTTCAGCTTTGGTTCCCTGAGGAACCATGACATAGCCTTCATTGTTGTTGACATTCTCTGCATCCGTTCCAATCTTCTCTAAGTAAGAGATAAAGTTCTCTTTGGTAGAGAGGGTGTCATACTGTTGTGTCTGACCATTGAACTGGATGTTAAGCACATAACCAGAGGAGAAATCAGCCTGACTGTTGAAGAATGAATCATCCTTAGATAAGACATAGGAAGTAGGAAGAGCAATCGCTAGTGCGACAGCGATAACAGAAGGTAAGATCCAAGAGAGCTTTCTTGTCGGATGCTCAGCAACGTGAGCGAAGGTGTAATGTTTTCTCTCTTTCTGGTTCACCTTACCAAAGAGGTGGAATTTATCATCAGAATGGACATCTTTACAGAGCCAGTACATGAGCCACTTATTGACATAGTTGGTGATTAAGAAGGTGAAGATTGAACCGACCATAATGACGCCGAAGAAGGTCTTATAGGAGCCTAAAGCGATCAAGAAGCAGAAGAGAGAGGATAAGAGGAGAACTAAAGAGCTATCGAGAGAGACAAAGAACGATTTGTGATAACCTTCACGGTTTGCTTTTTCAAGATCTCTTCCCTTTTTGAGCTCACCCTTGACACGTTCAAAGTAGTTGAGAGAAAGGAGCAATGACTGAACGATGAGGACGAAGAGACCAGTGACAGCAGCGACAGAGAACTCGAATCCTAAAAGGGAGAAGAGGAGGAAGGAGACGAGAGTAGAAGCTAATAAGTTAAGAGAGGCGGAGACACCAGCGATGCCGTAGAAGAGGATGAGGAAGACAACTAAGACAGCTAAGCATCCTAAGATGACTCCATAGGTGATATAAGTGCCGCGCTCATTCTTTCCAAACGATGCAGGGACAGAGTTCTGATATAAAAACTGAATATCGAAGCCATAATCCTTCGCGTTCATCATGTTGACAAAGGCGCGGGCGGAAGAGATATCCCAAGAAGATCCATCTTCCTGGCTTGTGATAGTGAGTTTTTGAGTCTCAGAATCGTAGTTGTTGAGATTCAAGGTAGCGACGACTTTAGCTTTGACATCATCATCGACTAAAGTCTCATTGAC
>JALFLX010000086.1 GCA_022774485.1 Bacilli bacterium | reverse complement strand
GAGAAGAAAAAACAACCAGGAAAAAAGCATCTAACAATCAAAGCCACTGGTTCAATCAATGTGCCTAAATTCATGAAAACGAAAAATACAATGGAAATCGTTTCAACCAAATTTAAAGCAATGATTTGAATAACAAATATTCTCTGCCTAACAATTAAAAGGGACCTAATATTAGGCTTCCTCAGATACACAAGATTAAACACCGCTATAGGCGCTGAATCCACCGTCGATTGGAAGAATGATACCGGTGATAAAACCAGCAGCTTCCGGAGAGGAGAGGAAGAGGACAGAGCCTAAAAGCTCATCAGCAGTTCCGAATCTTCCCATCGGAGTGTTGTTTAAGATTTTCTCAGTGCGGGCAGTTGGAGTTCCATCGGGATTCCAAAGGAGTTTCTCATTCTGCTTGGTGGAGAAGAAACCAGGAGCAATTGCGTTGACTCTGATGTTGATCTTAGCGAAGTGGGTGGCTAACCACTGAGTGAAGTTGCTGACACCAGCTTTGGCTGCAGAATAAGCAGGAATCTTGGTGAGAGGAGTGAAGGCGTTCATGGAGGAGATATTGAGGATAGAGCATCCTTCTCTGCCGATCATATCAACAGCAAAGACCTGAGAGGGGAGAAGAGTTCCTAAGATGTTGAGGTCAAATACAAACTGGAATCCCTCAGTCTTGAGATCGAAGAATGTAATGGTGTCTTCAGAGAGTTTATCCGCGTAGAACTCATCGGTGGTTGTGGCTTTCGGAGAATTTCCGCCAGCGCCATTGATGAGGATGTCGCACTTTCCAAAATCCTTTAAGATCTGCTGATGAACCGCTTCTAAGCTATCTTTTTGTAAGACATTTGCAGCATAACCTTTGGCGATACCGCCTTCGTTGATAATCTCTTGTGCTTTGGCTTCAGCAGCTTCAAGATGAAGGTCTAATAAGGCGACCTTGGCGTGGCAAAGGGCGAAAGCCTCAGCCATTTTAGAGCAGAGAACTCCTCCCGCTCCGGTGATGACGACAACTTTGTCCGTATAATCGACTTGGAATGGTAAATCTTTCTGTGTCATAGTGTTTCCTTTCTTATTTGCCGAAGCGTTCCACCGCTTCGAATAATCCGTTGATATAAGCGCAACCTAAGGCTCTGTCGTATAAGCCGTATCCAGGCTTCTGATCCTCGCCGAAGATATTTCTTCCGTGATCAGGTCTCACATAGCCATCGAATCCGTTGTCGACAAGATGTTTGACAACAAGCGGGATGTCGATTGAACCTGCTTTGGAGTAATGACCGACTTCAGTGAAGGAATCTTTATCGTCGGTATAGAGGACATTTCTCAAGTGAACGAAGAAGATTCTCTTGGCTTTCGAGAATTTATCGACCATCTTCGGGATATCGTTGTGTCTTCCCGCACCGAAGCTTCCAGTGCAGAAAGTGACGCCGTTATGCGGGTTTTTAACCGCATCGAAGAGTCTGTCTAAATCCGCTTCAGAAGAGATGATGCGAGGGAGAGAGAAGACATCCCACGGCGGATCATCAGGATGAATTGCCATGTTGACATCATATTGGTCACAAATTGGCATGATTGCGTTTAAGAAATAGACAAGGTTCTCAAACAGTTGCTCATGAGACATTTTCTGGTACTGAGCTAAGAGACTCTTAAGCTCATCGGGAGTGTAAGATTCATCCCAACCAGGGAGGTGAAGATGATTCGGATCGACTTTGTCGAAGTCTTCTCTCGAATAGCTGAGCGCATCGCTTCCATCCGGTAAGCGGTGATGCATATCAGTTCTCAACCAGTCGAAGACAGGCATGAAGTTGTAGCAGACACACTTCACTCCATTCTTCGCGCAAAGCTCTAAATTCTTCTTGAACGCTTCGATGTGAGCGTCTCTCTTCTCCGTTCCCAGTTTGATATCCTCGCTCACCGGGATTGATTCGATGACTTCCATCTTAAGTCCTTGATCTTCACAAGCTCTCTTTAATTTTAACAGAGATTCTTCACTCCAAACCTCTCCCGCCTTCTTGTCATAAACCGAAGTGACAATAGTCGACATATTCGGAATCTGACGGATATACTGGAGCGGTATCGAATCTTGGAGTCCATACCAGCGGAATGATAATTTCATAATTTCCCCCTTTGCCTAGTACTTTTCGTTATTTATATATTATATGTTTTTTCACGAAATAGAATTGCAAAAAAAGTAAAAAAACATTGCAAAATCAATCTTCAAGAATATAATTGAAATAACGAGGGAAAATCATGTTTCATTTCACATTTCAAAACTTGGATATCGCACACAAACTAGACAATGCTTCTTCTCCAAAAGACGAATATGGAAAACACCTACACCCCTTTTATGAGCTGATCTTATTTTTACATGGAGATGTCGACTATCACGTCGAAGAAATCAGCAAGCATCTCATCACCGGAGACATTATTTTGATGACCCCAGGTGAGTATCATTACGCCAGTGTCGATAAGGATGTCATGTATGAGAGATATGTTCTGAAATTCCCCGTTGAGATTGTACCAGAACACATCAGAAATATCCTGAAAGAGAAAGATCCGTTTTTCATCGGTTCCAATCGAGTAAAGAATCTGATCATAAGTCTCGATAGAGATTTCTCCATCTTTTCTTCCGCAGATTTCTATGTCATCGCCTGTGCAAAAATAGCTGAAATTCTCGTATATTTAGCAAATTACGATAAAAAAGCAGGCGGAGAAGTCACCAGAGATTTTGTCGCCAATATCATCGATTACATCCAAGTGAACATCAAAGAAGATCTCAACATGGACCGGCTTTCTAAAGACCTTCACTACTCCAAATCCTATATCGCCAACGAATTTCGAATGACCATGAAAGTGCCGATTATGAAGTATATCCGCTCCAAAAAAATCATCCTCGCCCAATCGATGATTCTTCAGGGAATAAAACCCTCTAAAGTCGCCGAAGAACTCCACTTCGAAGACTACTCAACCTTCTACCGCCGTTATCTCCAAGAGACCGGAGAGACACCGAGCGGAGTAAAACAAAAATAACGTTTTTGCAATATATCTAACTTAATATTGCAATATAAAACCATATTTATATACCTTAAAATCTTGTTAGCTGATTCATGTTACCGTTTGCATTTCTAATTATTTTAAAAATTGAAATAAAATGTTAGTCATAACAAAGAATTGCAGTCCAATCCATCAGTTTTCTTAACAATTATTTGTGTTTCTATAATTGTGAATCAAAAGTGATTAAAAATAGAGACTGAAACAAGAGATGGCGGATATAATGATTAGAGCAAAAGAAATCAAGGAGAAAAACGATGAGAAGAGAAATCTTATTAAACGATGCCTGGGAGTTTACCATCAAAGATCAGAAAGAAGTGGTCAACCTTCCTCACAGCTGGAACGGCAAAGATGGCCAGGATGGCGGCAATGACTATCTGAGAGATGTCGGCACATATCGCAAAGTCTTCAAGAGACCAGAGATGAAAGAAGATGAAGTCCTCTCGATTCAATTCGATGGCGCAAACTCTGTCTGCGATGTCATCTTAAACGGCGTCCAGTTAGGGCATCATGAGGGCGGTTATTCCCGTTTCATTTTCGATGTCAAAGAACCCTTACAAGAAGAGAATGAACTCATCGTCAAAGTTGACAACAGAGCAGACCCTAGAATCTATCCGGATGCTGCTGACTTCACCTTCTACGGAGGCATCTACCGCGATGTCAACCTTGTCATCCGCAACAAGAGACACTTTGACCTTCATGAAGACTTCGCTCCGGAGTTGAAGTGCACTCCGAAAGTCGACGGAAAAGACGGCGTTCTCACTGTCGATGTCAAAGCAGAAGGCGATGTTTTACTGGAAGTTCTCGATGAGAAAGAACAAGTCGTCGCAAGCGGAAAACCGGGTGATGTGTTAAAAATCGAAAACGTCCACCTCTGGAACGGAAAGAAAGATCCCTTCCTCTACACTGTGAGAGGAACACTCCGCTCCGAAGAAGGAGAACTCCTCGATGAAGTTAAAACAAAAATCGGTTTTAGAACCTTCCGTGTCGATCCTAAGAAAGGTTTCTTCTTAAACGGAGTCGCTTATCCCTTAAGAGGTGTTGCAAGACATCAAGACCGTCCCCTTGTCGGAAACGCTATCACCAAAAAAGACATGGAGGAAGATATGGACCTCCTCAGAGAAATCGGTGCGACCACAGTCAGACTCTCTCACTATCAGCACGATCAGTATTTCTATGACCTTTGCGATCAGTACGGACTGATCGTCTGGGCTGAAATTCCTTATATTTCCAAATACTTACCGGAAGGCGATCAACACGCCAAGAGCCAGTTAAGTGAGCTTATCCATCAATGCTACAACCATCCTAGCATCATCTGCTGGGGTATCTCAAACGAGATTACAATGTTCAGAAAGACATTCGGAAAAGAATGCAGAGCACACCACAAAGAGCTCAATGAATACGCTCATCAAGAAGATGAGAACAGACTCACTACTATCGCCTGTTTCTCTGTCATGAACATCTTCAACAGAGTCGCTCACATCACTGATTTAGCAAGCTACAACCTCTATTGGGGTTGGTATGTTCCCTGCACTCCTGTCACCGGTTGGATCTTAGATATGTGGCATCTCTTCTATCGGAAGTCTCCAATCGGATTAAGCGAATACGGAGCGGAAGGTATGCCTAACCTCCACTCCTCTCATCCAAAACGCTTTGACAATACTGAAGAATATCAGGCAATCTACCATGAGAAGATGCTCAAATCCATCAACAAGAGACCTTACATCTGGGCGACTCACGTCTGGAACATGTTTGACTTCGGAAGCGATGGCAGAAACCAAGGTGGAGAGAAAGGTATCAACCACAAAGGCTTAGTCACCTTTGACCGCAAAACCAAAAAAGATTCTTTCTACGCCTACAAAGCCTACTGGAGTGAAGATCCCTTTGTCCACATCTGCTCCAAGAGATACATCAATCGCACCGATAAGAAAGCAACCATCAAAGTCTATTCTAACCTCAACGAAGTCACTCTCTATGTCAACGGCAAGAAAGTAGAGACTCTCAAAGGAAATAAGATCTTCCGCTTCAAGATCAACCTAGAAGAAGAGAACAACATCAAAGTTGTCTCCGGCGCTTATGAAGATACTGCTCTCATCCGTAGAGTTAAAGAGAAAGACCAAAGCTACATTGTTCCAAAAGGCGGAAACAACATGAGCTGGCAGAAGTGATCATCCACATACAACCCATTTAAACTAACATAACTTGTCACAGGAAAATCAACAAGAATCTGAACATAAAACACTGTGTCATCCAGTGATTTATATTCCTAATCTTCTCTTGGTTTTCCTGTTTTTTATAGAACCACCCGAGAATTATATTTCAAAACTAAACTAACGAAAGCAATACCGCTTGATCAACCAACACAACTCGTAAAGTATCACTGAGGTATTACGTCATAATAGAATCGTCGGTTGAAAATGTTAATTTCTAAAGATTCCATTTATATCGCTATGATCTTCTTATGGAGGCCATAACGATGACAATTGATGTTTAAGAAAAATAAGAGAAATAAAGATGTGTTTGTTGACCTATTTTAATACAGTGTGCAAATGGCCTATTCTTTTGCATACCCTGTTGTGCTATTATCTACTGATTCATTGTATACACAAATTCAAATTAATTCTAAATTTGAGACAATTATGATAAAGTTACATC
>JALFLX010000062.1 GCA_022774485.1 Bacilli bacterium | reverse complement strand
CTTTTCTATCAAAGAAGAGGCGAAGCGTTTTGATTCGTCTAACAGCTGTGGAAGAGTTTCTTCCGATAGGGGGAGGAGAGAAGGAAGGTGAGTGTAAGTATACGATAAAGCTTGTTCAATGTCTAAGAAAGAAACTTTTTCCTGTAAGAATTGCTCAATGACAACGCTATCAACTGCGTTGTAATAGATCATTCCGGCACCGTTATACTTCTCATAGAAGCGAAGTGTAAGAGAGAAGAGAGGATAGAAAGAATGATCGATTGGTAAGAGAGAATTCTCTTTTTCTTTCTCTCTTTCCTCTTCATCTTTTTGATGAAGGGAGAGAGTACCTTTGCTCAAAGCGTAAGCGATAGAGATTTTCATATCGTTTGGGGAGAATTCTGTTATTCTCTTTCTCTCATTGCCCTCATGGATAAACACACCAGCGTGGATCAAAGAAGAACGGCATAAATAGGCATCTACCTGTTCTAATTGAAACAGGTTTTTCGCTTCGATCACCTCATAGGCTTTGTTGACAAGGGTAGCGCAGTCGATAGTGATTTTCTTCGACATGTTCCAGGTGGGATGTTTCAGCACATCTTTTGGAGTGAGAGAAGCAAACTCTTCTCTTTTATAATCGCGCAAGCTTCCTCCGCTTGCTGTGATGAAATAAGAGTCTATTCTCTTTCCTTTCACTTCTTTGAGGACTTTGCTCAATGCGACATGCTCGCTGTCAATCGGGAAGAGAGAACCTCTATATCCTTTTAAGAGAGGCTTGATCAACTCATAGCCGATGACAAGGGACTCTTTGTTTGCTAAAAGAAGATCTTGATTCTGTTTCAAAGCAGTCAGAGTCGGAAGAAGGCCATCGTTTCCAGAGATGGCATTTAAGACAGTCGCCTCTTGTTCTCTTTGAAGCATCTTGAGTGAAGCAAGTGGCCCTTTGATGATCTCGTAGCGAGCAAGAGGATGTCTCTTTTTAAATTCCTCCGCTTTGTTCTCATCTTCAATCGCGATGTATTTCAGCTGATCGAAATAGAACAAAAAAGGCTCTATCCGCTCTATTCTTGAATGGAGGGATAGGCCTAAGACCCGATAGTCAAAAGAGTAGCGCAAGAGATCGAGAGCTTGTGTCCCGATATCTCCGCTTGCTCCTAACACGAGAATATCTTGAACCATGTAGAAAATTACAGCACAACATTGAAACCATACGACATGATGAAGAGGAGGACAGAGGACATCGCGCAGTTTGCTAAGACAGAATCGAAACGGTCGATGATTCCACCGTGACCGGGAAGAATTTTTCCGTAATCTTTAATCTCATAATGTCTCTTGATCAAAGAGAAGAAGAAACCGCCTAAGTTTCCAACGAGAGGAAGCAGGAGACCGAAGATTGCTAAGAAGACCCAAGAGGCGCCTCCTAACACGTTCATCTCTTTTAACACTTCAGAAGTTTGGAATTGAAGAATTCCAGGAACTAACGGGCTTTTCAAACCATATTCAAAGATGGCTGACGCACCGAAGAAAATGATATAAGAGAAGATACATCCACCGATGAATCCCTCCCATGTCTTGTGAGGAGAGACACGCTTGTTCATCGGGTGTTTTCCAAAGAGGATACCGACAAAGTAAGCACCGGCATCGCTAGCCCAGGTTCCTAAACAAAGGGTGATGATCAAACCGGAGCTCACCCACCACTGCTTTGATCCATAGACATCTTTAAAATATGTATTCGCGTGAACTGTTCCGCTTCCATTCGGGAAGTATCTGAGATACAGCATGCCGACAAAAGAAATCGCTAAGAACACTATCATCGTGGTGAGATAAGTGATGTCTTGAAGTTGAACTTTCTCGCTGATAATTCCAACCAGTGCGACAATGAAGAAATAGGTTCCAACTAATAAAATCGGATAAAGGAAGCGAAGCGGAGAGTAGAAGTCAGGCGTGACATTCAGCTGAAAGGGGTTGTTTCTTGTAATCCATCCTTTCGTGAAAAAAGAGATGAGGAATAAGAATATAAAGCAATAGCTGAGAATTTTGATTCCGAGAGGGAAGTGATTTTTCCCAGGAGCTTGTAAAATCTCATAGGTAGCAAAACCTGCGAGAAGAAATACGAGGATGAAATGAAACCAACCACCTAAAAACAGACAAGGAAAAACGACTAGCACAAAAATAATACCGGTTATTATTCGGACAAGCATGCTTGTCTGTTTGGATTGGGATAAAGTGTTCATCGATTAGATGGTCTCGATATCTTTTACTTTCGCAGCAAAGATCTTTTCAATTTCTGCAATGTGCTTATCTGTCTCTTTCTGAACTTTGTCATTGAGATCAGATTTCATATCTTCGCTTAAGGTAGCATCTTTCTTGATGGCATTGTTGGCATCGCGGCGGATGTTGCGGATTGCAACCTTGCCATCCTCGCAGTATTTCTTGGCTTGTTTGATGAGATCCTGACGTCTCTCTTCACTCGGGACAGGGAATTTTAAGATAACAGCATTGCCGTTTTGAGTGACAGTGCAACCTAAATCCGCTTTGTTGAGACCAGAGATGATGTCCTTGATGATGCTAGGATCAAAAGTCTTCACCTGAAGATCGGTGGCGGAGATGCCAGAAATCTGAGCGACACTCTTTAAAAGGCATTTCTCACCATAAGCGACAATGGTGACTTTATCTAAGAGCTGAGGGGTGACCTTTCCTGCTCTTAAGGTGCTTAAACTTTCTTTCAATGAGACAAGGGACTTGTCCATCTTAGTGATAAAATCTTCAATAACAGCCATAATGACCTCCTTGTTCTATATATAGAACTATATCGGTATTTTATCAAATATATTTTTCGTGATAAAGGCAATGTGATAGAAATGGTGAAAATGTTAAGCGAATTTTCCTGTTCTATATGAGGTTTTCGAAAAAATATTATTGACAAGTAATGAACTATTTCTTCTAATATGGATAGAAAATGAACACGTGTTCATAATTAAAAGAAAGGAGTTTGTATGTCTACTAGCGATGAGAGAAAGAAAGAGTTAGAGCATGAAAAGGAGAAAGAGACCAAACTGAAAAATAGTATTCAGTTTATGAATCTTTCAATCTTTTTAGGAAAAGTAGGTATTAAACCTCCTTTGAGAAATGAGATTGGTGTTTATGATTCTGGCTTATTAGTCGGTTGGATCAGATACAAAAAAGCCAAGATTCAAGTGATGTTTACTTATGATGAGAACGGAGTTATCTCAGATTTATTGCTTAATTTGGATGATGTTTATACTCAGTATTGCGAAGACAAATGTGATGGTTTTTATAACTTCATTAATCGGCTTAACTCTACTCCGAGAAAGTTTATTGTGAAAGAAGATTATTTGATCTCAAAGGAAATCGGTGAGATGACATGTGTCATCACCTCTACTGAGCACAATCCGAATGTCAAGTTTGCTGACTATGTCTATTGGGGAGCAGCTCTTTATGATCTCATTGCTCTTTTGAATGAAATTTCTGGTGAGAATGTGAAAAATTACACCAGTGATGAGATTCTTGATATCTGCGCAAAACGCAATACCGTCACGAGTATCAAAATGTTTATCATTCCTGCCTTTTTAGCACTTTGTGGGAGTATTGCACTCATCGTTTCGGGTATTCTTGGGACGATTCACCCAGCAGTCGGTTGGATTTTTGGAATTATAATCCTTTTAGCCGTCTGTTTTTGGGGAGGAGTTGGAATTCAGTTAATCCGTGAAGCAAAAATGTTGAAAAATAACACCCTGCATATCAAATCTCCTGATGGGAATGTCAATTCATTGCCAAAAAATCTTAAAGAAGAATAAACATAAGTAGTGCGATTGAAATTAAGTCTATTGTTGCAATTGTCCATAATAGTGAAAAACAATTCCCAAATGGGGATAAGAAAACGAATTGTCTTTTTCCTATATCAGGTCGCACCGATATAGGAACTTAATTAGCACTCTTGATTTCGCGTTATCAGGACTACGAATAGACACCATAGTGATTTTCGATGCTTCAAATAACGTTGAAAAGCGCCAAAAAGATTCTGTACCCCAAATATTGGATCGGCGGTAACGTTATCTTCTCAACGAGTGATATAGGTTTGAAGAGCCTGAATTGGCTATGATTTACATTTTCAAGTAAATTTAAAACAAGTAGAATAGATCTTTGAGTGACTGCCGATAATGTCAATTATTTTTATTATTTAGTGAATAAATTTTACGTAAACGGAAAAAATATTCAGTGATTAGTCGAATTATTGCATCAGTGATTGTATAATATAATTGAAAAAAATTTACGTAAACGGAAAAAATATTCAACGGAGGTTATTTATGTTAAGAATTAATAGAGAAATTTATCTTAATCAGCTGGTAAATAAACAAAATAATGGACTAGTAAAAATAATTACTGGAATGAGAAGATGTGGGAAATCGTTTCTTCTCGATCCTATATTTAAAGAATATTTAATGGGTAAAGGAATAAGTGAAAACCATATCATTAAAATAGATTTTGATGAACGAAGGAATACTAAATATCAAGATCCTGATATTTTAGATGAATATATTAGGAGCTTAATTGTTGATGATGCCCCATATTATTTGTTATTAGACGAGATTCAAAAAGTAAACGATTTTGAATCGGTATTAAATGGTTTTTTGCATATCAATAATTTAGATATATATGTTACCGGAAGTAATTCTAAATTTTTATCATCTGATATCATTACTGAATTTAGAGGGCGTGGTGATGAGATTAGAGTTTTTCCTCTTACTTTTTCAGAATACTATTCTGTATTTGAAGGCGATAAAGAAGATGCTTGGGAAGAATATATTATTTATGGTGGATTACCTAAAGTAATTTCTTTTAAAAGTGAAAGTGAAAAATCCAAATATCTTAAACAATTATTTGAAAAGACCTACATATGCGATATTGTCGAAAGAAACAACATTCAAAGAATAGATATTTTAGATTCATTATTAAATATATTAGCTTCATCAATCGGTTCATTGACCAACCCAAACAAATTATTAAATACATTCCAAAGTAATGGTTTTAAAGATTTATCGATAAATACTCTATCGTCTTATTTGAAATATTTGGAAGATTCATTCATAATTGAAAAATCCGAAAGATACGATATAAAAGGCAAAAAGTATATTCAATCACCTTTTAAATTCTATTTTTCGGATATTGGATTAAGAAATGCTAGACTAAACTTTAGGCAACAAGAAGAAACTCATATTATGGAAAATATTATTTATAATGAGTTATTAGCTCGTGGTTATAATGTGGATGTGGGAGTTGTAACTATTCGAGAGGGAGACGCAAAAAAACAAACTGAAGTTGATTTTATATGTAATCAGTTTAATAAGAAGTATTACATTCAATCAACACTTTCTCTTTCAACTCATGAAAAAACAATTCAAGAAGAAAGGCCTTTATTAAATATCCATGATAACTTTAAGAAAATAATAATAGTAAAAGGAGACAAAAAAGCGTGGATTACCGAAGAAGGCATTTTAGTTATCGGAATTTTTGAATTCTTGCTTAATAAGAACAGCTTGGATCTATAATAAAACGTACTGTTAAAAATTCTAAGTTTACTAAAGAACGCAAAGTGAAAAGCAAAGACAATCTATTATTTATAAAATCTCTAATATGTTTCATCTAAAGATGTACTGAACCCTCCTATGGCTTCGAAGCGGCCGATGAATGAAGTGACATGTCACTTCATTCATCCTTGACCTACTCCTTGGTCCAACAAGAGGGGTTCAGTACA
>JALFLX010000055.1 GCA_022774485.1 Bacilli bacterium | reverse complement strand
ATACTTTTTTCCGTGCTCGCGGTGGGAAGAGACTCTGAACAGCGCGAAGGAATCTCCTCGCTTTCGGAAGGCTATTCCTTTTCCGTCATATTTTTTGGCCCAGGCCGGTAAATCATTCTTTTTCATACTAGTATTATACCAAAGATATAATACATAAACAAGAAAATAATGAGTTTTGTGCCAAACCGCGATTTAAAACGCCTTAATCCTATGAGTAATGACTGAAAGTGACATTTATCCGTTTACATCTGACTTTTTGTTCCATTATAATAATACCTTGAATTGTCATATATATCTTACGGAGGTCCACCATGTCTGAAGAAAACAACTTACAGCCGCAAGAGGAACAGTTTGAGACCGACTGGTCAAAGCTCAGCTTCCTCACCACAAAAGAGAAACATGTCGAGGTCAAAAGACCTTTCCCGAAATATGAGTTCGCAGGAAAGATCTTCCGCATCTCGCTTCTCTCGTTAAGCCTTGCCGCTCTTCTCGCTCTCTTGATTGTCAGTATCGTCTTAGGCACATACAGCAATCCGAGCTTCCTCTACGACAGAGGTTACGGCGTCTTAGGCTTTGTCGTCTATGCCCTTGCTCTCCTTGTCGCTGGCCTTACTTTCTTCCTCTCTTATCTCTATGATGAAAAGCTCTCTTTAAAAGCGAAAAGCGAAGAAGAACATGAACGCTATTACTTCTTAGTCAGAGTCATCCGCCTTGTCTCTCTTCTCCCCTTAGTCGCCTCTTTCCTTTTAATTCCGCTCCGCTCCGCCTGTCTTGAGATTGCTCACTGCTCCATCTGGTGGGTCGTTCTCTTCTTAGTTGGCGCTGTTCTTCTTGTCGTTTTAGGCTTCCTTAACGTTAAGTTCAACCGCAACAAAAAGAGTGCCAAAGCAATTGAGAGTGTCCTTCTCTTTGTTATCCCCGCTTTGGTTCTTTCCTTCAGCGCTATCTTGATTAAACCATATTCTCTCACTGGCATCTTCGGTATCTGGATGCTTATCGGAAGCGTTATCTCTTTCTTCCTCTCTGCACTACTCTTCTTTGTAGAAGAAAAACACGCTGCCTGTCATCTCGGCGGTGAGTTCTTCTTCGCCGTCGGCATGCTTCTTCAGCTCACCGATCTTCTTGCCTACGGCATGATTCAGGCTTCTCCGCTCTATTAAATCTCACGGGCTTCGGCCCGTTTTTCTTTTTTTGATTTTTGTTTTCCTCTCCTTTGCTTGATTTCAAGGAAGCACTTCCTTTAAAAAATTGTGTACTCTATTTCGCTTTTTGTAACAAGTATTTATTTATATAGATATCTTTAGATTTAAGTTTGGTATAATGAAACAAGACGTAAGTCACGTGTTTTATATGCGAAGGAGGATATCCCATGGAAGAAGAAAATAAAATCCCTCAAACTCCCGAGGAAGATGAACCTCAGATCAAAGAGAGAGAGGATGCTTTTATGTTAGAGGAAAAGAAAGAAGATACACCGGTTGTTCAAGAAACACCTATGAAGAAAGCGGATGACATCGACGGTGAGATTAATCTTCAGAACAAAGTAACCGATCACAACTCGTTCTCCCCACTCAATTATGTTTATGACGGCTTTTCTAATGTCGATGATGATGTCGAGCGCACTAGAACTTCCTATGCTGCGAGAATCAACAAATCCAAGATTGCCACCATTATCTCAACCTGTGTGATGCTTTTGGCCTTTGTGGCTGTCATGTTAGTCATGTTCCTTAACAAAGAAGGAAAACCTTGGATCACCTGGGTGGTCTTCGCCTTTGCTTTGGTTCTTATCATCGGCTCTTTTGTCATCTCTAGCATTTTCTCGAAAAAAGACCAAAGGAGTATCAAAGAATATCTTTCCGCATATGAAGATATCGTCAATGGATACCTCATCCACGGCTTAGATGTTCAAAATGCGGAGCTTTGCTCTGATGCTAAGATCGATGAAACTTCCTTTATCCAGGCACACCTTTATCGCACTATCAGCTCTATCGATTCTCGCTCTGTCTTAAACGGAAAGAGACATGGAAAAGAAATTCAGATCGCGGAAGTCGCTGCGGTTGTCCCACCTGTCAGCTATCAGGCCGCGAATGAAGTCCCGACGGATTATGTCAATCTCGATGGCACTCCCTTTATCCCCAAAGCGATCGATGACACCATGACTGGAACGACAGAGCTCCAGAGTCAGGATATGACCTTAGTCGATCTCGAGCTTGCCGATGAAGCAAACGGAACCGATAAAGCAAAACAAAAAGCAAATGACATCGCCAAAGCGAAGAAAGAGAATGACGAAGCCCTCAACCGCTACGGCCTCTTCGGTTACTTCTTCTCCTATGACTTTGCCCTCACTTCTGAGGAAAGCTTCATCATTTACTTCATGGGTGACCGCCGTTACACCATGCTTCCTAACTACCTCACCGGATATAAAGCGGTCAAGATTCCTGGACTTCGCGGCAATATCATGTGCTACCTTGCAAAGACAGAAGATGCTGGTAAATACTTCGATAGTGAAGCGGTGGAACTTCTTAACCAGATCACACCTGACACCACCGTTCAGTCCGCATTTGTCTCTGTCAACTCTCACGGCACCAAAATCGGTCTTAACCTCTCCGATGACATCATGAATGTTCCCTTCAAGACAAGACAGACTCCTAACGCTTTATCCTCTTGCAAAGAAGCGACAGATCAGATTTTCCGCTTCATCGACCATGTCGAGCGCGTGAAGATGGAAGGAGCAAATGCCACTCAGGAAGAATTATGAGAAGAGAAGAATATCTGACCTCCTCTCCTGAGGAGACAAAAAAGATCGCCGAGAAACTTGCTTTGACACTTCACGGCGGCGAGCTGATTCTCGCTTACGGAGACTTAGGATGCGGTAAGACTGCTTTCTGTCAGGGAATTGGCAAAGCGCTCGGAGTGAAGAGAGTAATCAACTCTCCAACCTTCAACCTGATTAAGGTCTATCGAGGAGAAAAGCTCTCCTTATACCATGTCGACTGCTACCGCTTAGAAAACTCCCCAGAGGAGCAAAAAGAGATCGGACTAGAAGAAGTTGTCTCTGATCCGAATATCATCACCTATGTCGAATGGCCCGATTATGGACCGAAATTCTTGCTAGAACAACAAGGAGTGATCAGACTCACTATCACCTATTTAGGTCAAGAGAACAGAAAGATTGTGATTGAAGATGAACGATTCTAAACTGTCATTATTTTTAAACTGCGCCACCAAAGAGCTCGAATTCGGGCTCTCTTTTGACGGAAAAGAAGATCGGATCACTTCCGATCAGCCCAAAAGGGCCCTTGAGGATACCAATGTCTTCTTGGATGCTCTTTTGAAGAGAAACAACACTTCCCTAAAAGAAGTCAGAGCGTTTTACTGCCTTTTAGGCCCTGGTTCTAACACGGGAATCAGATTAGGTCTTACGATTCCAAGAACCATCTACGCCTTTGATCCGACCATCGAGCTTTACGGGATTGGGACTTTAGACCTCATGCTCTCTGTCGCAAAATACGCCGCTCTCTCTGACCGAAGTGGAAATCTGTTCTTCGGGAGAAAAGAAGGGGAGACAAACATCGTGGAAAAGGTAGAGAAAAAAGAGATTTCTTCTCTTTCTCTCGATGCTCCAATCGCCGTTGAAAAAGCCGATGCTGTCGCACTTTCTGCGTTAGAGAAACAACAAATTCTTCCGGTGGATATCCTCTCTTTGATGGAAGAACACAGAGATCGATTCGATGATTATTCTAAGCGGGAGGAGGAGTTCTTACCGCGTTATCTCTTTGAGATATGATCTCTCTTGCTACAATTCAAGAGAAAGAGGAAATTCTCTCTCTTTCCAAACGGATTCACGGGTTGAAAGAGGATGATCTTCTTTCGTATCTCACACTCGAGGATCTCTCTCTTTATCTGTTAAAAGAAGAAAATCTCATCGGTTTCCTCTGCCTGAGGAAATCGTTTCCTACCGCGGAGATTGACTATATCATAATCTCAGAGGGCAAAGAGGGAAAAGGCTATGGGACTTTCTTTGTCTCAGAGATTCTAAGCCTTCTTTGTGAAAAGGGTTATGAAGAAGTGCTTCTTGAGGTGAGAGAATCCAATCATAGAGCGATCAAGCTTTATGAGAGAGTAGGATTCACATTCTACCGCAGAAGAAAGAATTATTATGAAAAACCGACAGAGGATGCCCTCTGCTACAGAAAGGAGCTTCGCCATGTCTGACGAAATCATACTCGCGATCGAGTCAAGCTGTGATGAGACGGCGATCGCTATCTTGAAAAATGGAAAAGAGCTTTTGGTCAACTCTGTCAATACTCAGATTCAAGATCACCAGCGCTTCGGAGGTGTCTATCCGGAATTGGCTAGCAGACTTCACCTTCAAAATATCACTAAGGTTCTCTCTTATTCCCTTTCCTTAAAAGGGTTTGATGTCTCCTCAATCACTCATGTCGCTGTCACCGGTGGCCCGGGACTTCCCGGCGCCTTGCAGATCGGAGTGATGGCTGCAAAGACAATCGCTCAATATCTGAATGTCCCTTTGATTTCTGTCCATCATCTCGCCGGACATATTTATGCAAATGAATATATCCAAGATTTCCACTATCCGCTCTTAGCTTTGATCGCTAGTGGTGGAAATTCAGAGATTGTCTATCTCCCCTCCCCGATGACATTTGAAATCATCGGCGAGACGGAAGATGATGCGATCGGAGAAGCCTTTGATAAAGTGGCAAGAGCCTTAGGACTTCCTTATCCTGGCGGTGTCATGATCGATAAAGTGAGTCAGGATCCTGGAATTGAGATCTTCCCACTCCCCAAACCGAAAGTGAGCGGGTATAACCTCTCCTACTCCGGCTTAAAATCTCATCTTGTCCGCATGATTGAAAAAGAGCCGAGAGATGAAAACGGAAAGATTCCGGAGAAGAGAGTGAAAGAATACGCGAGATCTACCGAAGTTGCCTTCGTCAATCAGCTCTTAGATAAATTAGAAAAAGCTGCGTTGGAAAAAGGCGTGAAACAGGTGGTGATCGGCGGTGGTGTCAGCGCTAACAGCTATCTTAGAGCAGAGGCGAAACGGCGCTTTGAAAACAGTGAAATTGAGCTTGTCATCCCACCGCTTTGGTGCACGACAGACAACGCTGCGATGATTGCAAAGGCCGCTCATCACATGATAGAATTAAACCGCTTTGCCGGGTTGGATATGACTAGTCAACCTGACCGTGATTTAGAAGAAGAATCGAACTAGAATCGAGGAACAATATTATGGATTTGATTGAAAATCTCAGCATTAAAGACCTGTATCGACTTCACGAGGAGGGAAAGCTCTCTGAGTACGATCAAAAAGAAGTCACCTTAGGTGGCTTTGTCAAAGCAAACCGCACTTTTGGTGATGTCGGCTTCTTAGCGATCAACGATGGCTCTACTTTCTTGAACGCTCAGATTGTCTACAAGAGCAGCGATAACGATGCTCTGATGGCAAAACTTGGCGCTTCTGTCAAAGCGAAAGGTGTCCTCCATGTCACTCCTGAGAACAAGCAGCCTTTTGAAGTGGTCACCGAGCATGTCGAACTTATCGGTGGGGTCGATGAATCTTTCCCGCTTCAAAAGAAGAAAACTTCGTTTGAATATTTAAGAAATTACCCCCAGTGGAGAATGAAGACAAACACTTTCAATGCGGTTTTCCGTGTTAGAAGCACTTTAGCTTACTACATCCACGAATATTTCCACTCTCACGGATATTATTGGATTCACACTCCGATTTTGACAGCAAACGACTGTGAAGGAGAGGGGCAGACGTTCAATGTCATCGCCGATGAGAAACACCCGGAAGAATATTTCAATAAAGAGAATGTCCACCTCACAGTCTCAGGACAGCTCCATGTCGAGCCTTTTGCTCTTACTTACGGAAAGGTCTACACCTTCGGTCCGACTTTCCGTGCGGAGAAATCAAATACTGTCCGCCATGCTGCGGAGTTCTGGATGATCGAACCGGAAATCGCCTGGGCTCACCTCTCTGACCTTTGCGACATCGAGGAGGAGTTCTTAAAATACGTCGTCTCACACACCATGGTTGACTGCAAAGATGACCTTAATTTCTTCGCGCAGTTTGTCGATAAAGGACTCATGGATCGACTCAACGAATTTGTCAACACTCCTTTCGCGAGAGTCAAATATGAGGATGCGATTAAGATTCTTCAGAACGCTGTGAAAGATGGTGTGAAGTTTGATGTGTCTGACATCCAGTTCGGACTCGACTTAGGAAGCGAGCATGAGCGCTATCTCACTGAAAAAGTGTTCAAAGGTCCGATTTTCTTGACCGATTATCCGAAAGATATCAAAGCCTTCTACATGAAGCAGAACGATGATGGAAAGACAGTCGGTGCAGTCGATTTGTTAGTCCCATATATCGGTGAGCTTTGCGGCGGAAGCGAGAGAGAAGCAGATTACAATAAACTTCTTTCAAGAATGGAAGAATTAGGAATGAATATCCCTGCTTATCAGTGGTATTTAGATTTGAGAAGAAACGGTTCGATTCCTCACTCCGGATTCGGCCTTGGATTCGAACGCTTAGTCATGCTTGTCACCGGTATGAACAACATCCGCGACACGCTTCCTTATCCGCGTTGCTATAAGGACATGATGTTCTGATGAAAAAGAAACAAGAGAAAGAGATCGAGAACGCAGATCAGGACTTTGATCCGAGCGCGCAGTCCTCGACAACGGTCATCGTCAACGCCAAAGAACCGGAGAAGAAACATCTCGGGTTAAAGATTTCACTTGGCCTTTTGACTTTTGTTATGGTCGCAGTCTCTGTCTATTCTCTTATGCTTTTCATCATCGATTCGACAAAGAAAAACAAGAGTCAGACCTATCTTACATTTGATGGCATGAGTGTCAACGAGACTCGTCAGTTCCTTTCTTCCTACGGGAAGACAAACCAGAAGAAAATCAAGGATTACGGTTTTGTCGGAACAAAACTCTATTTCTCGGAGACTCACATCACCCCAAAGACCATTGAGGACGGCTCTTTCTTCTCTTCAAATGATATCTATACCGACATCGGTCTCTTCGATGTGCTTCACAATGCGAGAAATGAAGAGCACACATCGATGCTCAATCAAAAATGCTATCTCGATTTCTCGCTTGTCTCCCCTGGAAATTATCTTGTCTATCCTTATTCTGGTGAGCTTTCTTCCACCGAGCAGAACATCGAGTTTTACTCGATTGACGAAGAGTATGCAATCTCAGAGACTATCTACACACTCCCTGATGAGAAAACCGGAGAGAGAAAGAGAATCTCTTTCTTGAATAACAG
>JALFLX010000130.1 GCA_022774485.1 Bacilli bacterium | reverse complement strand
AGCTTTTAATGCCTCATCTAACGGAATCTGGTAGCCATTATTGTCATTAGGATGGATGATGAAGTTGACAACTTTACCACTCTTCAAAGTAGTCTTAGTTCCATCGACTGAAGCGACTTCAGGATAATAGTTGTTGAAACGGCTCTGGAATTCATTATTCCAGCACCAGATGTTGATGACATCACCGCTTTCCTTTTTATCGCCTCCGCAACCAGCTAAGAGAAGAAGAGAACAACTCAACACAGCAAGACTTTTCATTTGTTTTTTCATAAAATTTCCTCCTTGGGACCTTTCTTAAATCGATTGAATGGAGCGTGTACAGCTTCCATTGAAAGAGCTTTCGCAATCGATTTCGCTATAATTCTAGTTTTTTGGACGTTTTTTGTCAAGCGGTCAATAAATCCGCACGATGATTTTCGTTAAATAAATATGAATTTTATTCATATTTAAGATTTTTTGAAAATTTTTAGTTTCGTTTTTTGTTTGCAATTAAAGCAAAAAAAGATATACTTTTATCGATGTTACGAAATCGTTAACGTTGGCAATTTTAAAAAATGTAAACGATTTCTAACAGGAAAACGGAGGTATTATTATGCGCTACGGACACTTCGATGACCAAAATCGAGAATATGTGATTGAAACCCCACATACTCCGTTGCCCTGGATCAATTATTTAGGAGTAGATGACTTCCACTCTTTAATCTCTAATACATTAGGAGGATATTCCTTTTATAAAGATGCCAAGCTCAGAAGATTGACTCGCTATCGCTACAACAATGTGCCTGAGGATGTGTCAGGAAGATTCTTCTATATCAAAGATGAAGATACTGTCTTTAATGCTGCTTACCTTCCGACAAAGACAGAATTAGACTCTTATGAGTGCCACGCCGGCTTAGGATATAACCGGTACCGTGTTTCAAAAAATGACATTCAGGTTGACACATTAGCATTTGTTCCTCTTCACGATCCTTGTGAAATCAATAAAGTCACGTTAACAAACAACTCGAAGAATGAAAAACATATCCAGCTCTACGCTGCGGTGGAATTCTGTCTTTATAACGCAATAGATGATGCCAACAACTATCAGAGAAATCTAAACATCATCGAAGTGGAAGTTGATGAGAACACAATCTTCCACAAAACCGAATATCGTGAGCGAAGAAACCATTATTGTTTTTTCTACGGCAGTGATAAACACGATGGATTTGACACCGATCGAAATGTCTTCTTAGGAAGAGAAAACGGCTTTGATCACCCGGAAGCAATCGCGAAAGGGACCTCCTATCAATCCATCGTTTCTGACTGTTATCCGCTCGGTTGTCACCGCTATGACATCACTTTGAAACCCGGTGAATCGAAAACATTGATCTTCTTGTTAGGATATGTCGAAAACAATGCGGAAGATAAATTTATTGAAAAGAATATCATCAACAAAGAAAAAGCATATGCTTTGATGAAGAAATACAGAGAAGAGAAAGCAGTTGATGCTTCCTTTGAAGAACTTAAACAGTATTGGAGCCATCTTCTCTCAACCTTCAGCGTGCACACAGACCATGAGAAAGTTGATCGCATGGCGAATGTTTGGAATCAGTATCAGTGTATGATCACCTATCTCATGAGCAGGAGCGCCTCTTACTTCGAAACAGGAACTGGCCGCGGAATGGGATTCAGAGATTCGTGTCAGGATTTATTAGGATTTGTCCATCTCATCCCTGAAAGAGCACGAGAAAGAATTATTGACATCGCATCTATTCAGTTCAAAGATGGTTCAACCTATCACCAGTATCAACCCTTGACGAAGAGAGGAAACGCAGATATCGGATCAGGTTTTAACGATGACCCGTTATGGTTAGTCGGAGCTACGATTGCCTACATCAAAGAGACAGGGGATTATTCAATTCTCAGCGAACCGGTTCCTTTTGACAATGAGAAGGGGAGCGAAAAATCACTTTATGACCACCTCTTGATTTCTCTTGACTACACCATCACTCATTTAGGTCCTCACCATTTGCCGTTGATTGGGCGTGCAGACTGGAACGACTGCTTGAATCTCAACTGCTTCTCAACAGTCGATGGTGAATCCTTCCAGACCGTTGTCAATCACGACTCTAGAACAGCAGAGAGTATCTTCATCGCTGGTATGTTTGTCAAATACGGAAAAGAATTCGTCGATCTTGCCAATCACATTCACGATGAGAAAAACGCTAAGAGAATTCAAGAAGCTGTGGTTGAGATAGAGAAAGCGACAGTTCAACATGGATACGATTACGATGGAGATTACTTCATGAGAGCTTATGATGCTTTCTCTCATGAAGTCGGCTCTTCTCGCTGTGAGGAAGGAAAGATCTTCATCGAACCCCAAGGTTTCTGTGCCTTAGCTGGTATCGGAAAAGAACAAGATCTTCCCAAGAGAGCGCTCAAGAGTGCGCTTCATTACCTGATGGATGATTACGGATTGGAGTTACTTTATCCTCCCTATTCCAGTTATCACGTGGAGCTCGGCGAGATTTCATCCTATCCGCCAGGAAATAAAGAGAACGGATCTGTCTTCTGTCACAACAACCCTTGGGTCACCTTAGCTTTGGCAAAAGAAGGGATGAGAGAAGAAGCGTTTGACCTCTACAAGAAAGCAGCACCAAGTTATTTAGAAGACAAATCAGAGATTCACCAGACAGAGCCTTATGTCTATTCTCAGACAATCGCTGGCAGATTTTCTTCCCATTACGGAAGAGCAAAGAATTCTTGGTTGACAGGAACAGCTTCTTGGTCCTTTGTCGCCTTGAGTGAAGGAATCTTCGGCATTGAAGCAGACTTCGATGGCTTAAGAGTCAATCCGATGTTGAGCAAAGAGTTCAAACACGCAGAGATCACTCGAATATTCCGCGGAAAGAAGTATCATATTACAGTAGATCAAACCATTGGCAAGAAATCCTACATCGTCAATGGAAAAGAGCAGAACGACACTTTGATTCGATTTGATGACAGTGATTCTTATGAAGTATTAATCACAGAGTGAAAGGGGAAAAACTTTATGGCTGAAGAAAAAGAGATGAAACAAGTAGAAGAAAAACCGAAGAAAGAGAATTTCTTCCAAAAAAAGATGCGCTTAAGAAGAGAAGAAAAACAAAACAAAGAGGCGGGAAAGAAAGCGCAGCAGGAAGTTAGAGATCTCATGAACAATGAACCTAAGCTTTGTCCTGAAGACTCCTATGTCGCCTTGCATCACATCCACAAGATCTATGACAACGGCTTCCATGCGGTCCACGACTTTAATATCGATATCAAAAAAGGAGAATTCATCGTCTTTGTCGGTCCTTCCGGATGCGGTAAATCAACCACGCTCCGTATGATCGCCGGCTTAGAAGATATCACTGGCGGTCATCTCTTCATCGATCACGAATACATGAACGATATCGCTCCAAAAGACCGTGGCATCGCGATGGTTTTCCAGTCTTATGCCCTTTACCCGCATATGACAGTCTATGAAAATATGGCTTATCCGCTGAAGATTATGCATCTCAGCAAAGAAGAGATCGACCGCAGAGTCAAACATGCTGCTAGCATTTTGCAGATTGAAAATCAGTTGGATAAAAAGCCGAAAGCTCTCTCCGGTGGTCAAAGACAAAGAGTTGCATTAGGACGCGCAATTGTCAAACACGCCAAGGTCCTTTTGATGGATGAACCGCTCTCTAACTTAGATGCTAAGCTACGTGTCCAGATGAGAAGTGAAATTGTCAACCTTCACAACATCTTAGGAGCGACAACAATCTATGTCACACACGATCAGACGGAAGCGATGACCATGGCTTCTCGCATTGTCATCATGAAAGATGGATATGTCCAACAGATTGGCACTCCGATGGAAGTCTTCAATCATCCGGTCAACAAATTCGTCGCTGGCTTTATCGGAAGCCCATCTATGAACTTCTTCGATGGCACTTATGAAAACGGAAGAATCACATTCATAACCGGAGAATCCATTGATCTTCCTCCTGAATTAGTAGAAGGTCATAACATCCCGAATCATGTCATCATCGGCTTACGCCCGGAGAACATCCACCCTGCTAATGGCGCGCATAATATTCTCTATCCGGATGCGACCTTTGAAGTGAAAGTCCATCTTGCAGAGCTCTTAGGAAACGAGTACTACATCCACACCTCTTTTGGTGGAATCAATATGGTTGCGAAATTCCCCTCTGACCATGAGATTCACATGGATGATGTCGTCTCGATCAACCTCAACCCGAGCCGCATTCACCTCTTCGATCCAGAAAGTGAAAAAGCCTTCTTCTGATAGGAGAATTCCTTATGGCAAAAAAAGAGATCGATCAAGCGACACTGGACCGGTACAACAAAGGCTATGAAGTCTCCTATCTAAACTTAGATTCTATCGGTCAGTTCAAGCGTCGCCAAGCTGTCAAAAAAGCGGAAAAACAAAACGGAGAGAAAGCAGAGAGAGTGATGCATCACTCTGTCAATTATGCCAAATATGGGTATTACTTCCTCATCCCGTTCTTCCTCATCTTCTTAATCTTCAACCTCTTACCTTTAATGTCGACCTTCGTCTACGCGTTCTTTGAATATTTCTTCAAGCTCGGTGGCCTTCAGCAAGTCGGACCGAACTTCATCGGTATTGGTAACTTCGCCACCCTCTTCACAGATATCAACTTCTGGAAATACTGGGGTAACACCTTAATTATCTGGATTTGTTGTTTCATCCCGCAGATGATTGTCTCCTTGCTCTTAGCGATCTGGTTTACCGATTCTAGACTCAAAGTGAGATGCTCCGGTTTCTTTAAAGCCATCATGTACATGCCAAACCTCGTCATGGCAGCTGCCTTCGGTATGCTCTTCCTCATGCTCTTTGGAAACAACGGACCTATCAATCAGATTTTCGAAGCACTGACAGGAAAGACCATCTTCTTCACCGAGAGCACCGGCTGGTCCAGAGGTATTCTATCATTTGCAAACTGGTTGATGTGGTTTGGTAACACTACCATCCTCTTGATGTCTGGTATCATGGGTATCGATGAAAGCATCTTCGAATCTGCAAGATTAGATGGAAGCTCTTCTGTCAAGACTTTCTTCCATATCACACTCCCCTTGTTGATGCCGATTTTCGTCTATGTCTTAGTCACTTCCATGATCGGTGGTATTCAATTGTTCGATGTCGTTCAGATTTTCACAAGAGGAAACGGCGGACCGAATCTTTCCACCAAGACCATCATGATGTACCTCTACGACTTAATCAAAACCTCCAAGAACTACGGCTTAGCAGGCGCTGTCAGTTTCTTCATCTTCCTCATCACAGGCGGTCTTTCAATCATCATCTTCAAATGCTTAGTCCCTAGCGCCAATGCCATCAAAGCGGAGAAGAAAGCCTACCGCAAGAGAATGCGCTGGCTTAACGATGGAAAAGGAGAGAAAGGAGGAGAAGTCAGATGAAAAAGAAAGAAACGGCTGGAATCAATCCAGAATCGAAAAAAGAGCTTCACAACTCCAAAGCCTCTCTCTACGCTTACCGTGTTATCGTCTACACTGTCTTAATTCTCTTAACACTCCTCTGTCTTATCCCCTTCTATTTGATGTTAGTCAACTGCTCCTGGTCAAATGCGGAAATCATGAAAGGTTTCCATCCCTGGTTTGGCCCTTACTTCTTCACCAATTTAAAGAATCTCTTCAACAACAAGAACTTACCCTTGACCACCGCGACAATCAACTCTCTTTTCTTAGCATTGATCAACGCGATCTTAACGGTCTACTTTTCCGCTCTCACCGCCTATGCGACCCATGTTTATCAGTTCAAACTCAAGAAGTTTGTCGAGACATTCATCATTGCAATCATGATGATCCCGACTCAGGTCTCCGCGATGGGTCTTGTCGTCTTCTGTATGCAAAACGGCTTGACCGATAATTATCTAATTCTCATCCTGCCTGCAATCGCATCGCCTGTCACATACTTCTTCATGAAACAATACTTAGAATCTGTCCTCCCCTATGAAGTTATCGAAGCTGCTAGAGTCGATGGCACTTCCGAGATTGGAATCTTCCACAAAGTTGTCCTCCCGATCATCAAACCAGCCTTAGCCATTCAATTTATCTTCGCTTATGTCGCAAACTGGAACAACTTCTTCACCCCCTCCATGCTCATCAACAAATCAGAGCTCAAGACCATTCCGCTTGTCATCGCCATGCTTCAAAACTCCTCTCCAGACTCCTTTGATAAAGGTCAGGTCTACATGCTGATGACCCTTGCCGTTGTTCCAGTCTTAATCGTCTATCTCATCTTCTCGAAGCAGATCATCAAGAACCTCACTTCTGGTTCTGTCAAAGGATAAACAAATGAAAAAACAGACATTTCGATTCGGAGTGGGAATGTCATCGTATCAAGTGGAGGGCGCTTTCGGGCGCTCTCCTTCTATTTGGGATGAATTATCCCAAAGAAAAGGAGCCATCAAAGATGGGAGTGATGCTTCCTTAGCCGATGACTTTTACCACCGCTACAAAGAAGATATCAGACTGAGCAAAGAGCTCGGAATTCAAGATTTCCGTCTCTCTTTCTCCCCGACTCGTTTCTTCGATGAAAACGGAAACGAAACAGTGGAAGGGATTCATTTCTATCAAGAAGTGATACAAGAAATCCTCAGAAATGGGCTAAGACCAGTTGTCACATTGTATCACTGGGATTTACCGTGTTACTTAGAGAAAAAAGGAGGATTTACTTCTCCTGAGATTGTCTCTTTCTTCACCCGTTACGCCGAGATTGTCGCAGAGCACTTCTCTTCTCTTGTCTCCTCCTTTATCACCTTCAATGAACCCCAGTGTTTCTTAGGAATCGGCTATCAGAGAAGAGATCACGCACCGAGCACCTATCACACCTTTGAGGAGATGAAAAGAGCCACACATCATGTCCTCCTTGCTCACGCTCACATGTATCAAGTCCTCAAGAGAGCAAATCCTCACTGTGAAGTCTCCTTTGTCAACACCATGAACGTTCCTCTTCCCATAAAAGACAATCCGCTCTTGCTTGAAAAATGCAGACAGAAGCTTTTTTCAATTCCTAAAGATGAAACCGACTTCTACTCGATATCGATCTATCTTGACCCTCTTGTCAAAGGATATTATCCAGAAGGTTTCCTTCCGGATAATCTCAAAGAGGGAGACCTGGAATTCATTCAAAAAAGCAGGCCAGACTACCTTGGACTCAACATCTACACCGGCACATATTTTACGCTCGATGAGAAGAATCAACTCGTGGAATCTTCGCATGTTGAAAAAGAAGAAGAGAGCGATCTCTTCTGGTTAAAGAGAAGACCAGGCTCTCTCTATTACGGACCGAAGTTCTTCTATGAACGCTATCGTCTTCCCCTTGTCATCACAGAGAATGGAGGCTGTTATAGAGATAATCTAGAAGAAGGACAAATCCACGATGCAAAAAGAGTTCTTTATCTCACCTCTTACCTTGACTCCTTAAAAAAGGCGATTGAAGATCACATCGATATCCGCGGGTATTACTACTGGTCTTTGTTAGATAACTTCGAGTGGGCAGAGGGTTTATCCAAGCGTTTTGGTCTTCTCTATGTCGATTACAAGGATAACCTCAAGCGCTATCGAAAAGACTCCTTTTACGCATATCAGAACATCATCAAACACTGGAATTAGAAGGAAAAGGATCACAGCCAGGCCGTGATCCTTTTCTTTAGATTTCTTTGACCGTCTTTCCCTCTTGAATCTCACCCTGACAGTAGAAGACACCGCAGAGATAAGAGAGTGGATCCTCGATCTGTTTGATGAGCTCTATCGCCGCTTTTGCTCCGAGCTCTTTAGAGTTTTGAACATAGGTTGTCATCATCGGGCGGTAAATGCGAGATAATTCTGTACCATCATACCCGATGACTGAGACATCATCTGGAATTACGTATCCTTCTTGAGTCAACGCAGTGATTCCTCCTAACATCGAGATATCATCCGGGAAAAGAATACAAGTAGGTCGATCAGAGTTAGAGAAGAGAGATTTGGCAAGCTTTCCTGAGGTTCTCGGATCGTGATAAGAACCAGCTAAGAGATAATCCTCTCTTACCTCTAAGCCATAAGAGCGCATGCCTTTGACAAAAGAGGCAATACGGCGAGAGGTGACATCGGTCTGTTCTCCGTGGATATATGCGATCTTGCGATGACCTTTTAAATATGCGTAAGCGACTAAGCGCTCTGTTCCTTCGTTGTTATCAGACATGATCGCAGAGCAAGTTCCAAAGATATAGTCAATAGTGACACAGGGGAGAGAAGAATTGACCAATTCGATGATTTCAGGGTTAGTGAAATCCTCACTGACAATGATGACACCATCCATGTTTCTAAACTTTGCAAGCTGGAGATATGTCATGTTGTTGTTAGGATTCTTTGAGAGGAATGTGATCGCGTATCCTTTGCTTTCCGCCTCCACTTTCAAGGAGTTTAAAATCGAGGAGAAGTACTCGTGCTTTAAGCCAACTCCCATCTCCGGGATGTTGAAGATGACACCGATAGAAAAAGAGCGTTTCAGCTTCAGGGCTTGCGCGTAGGCGTTTGGTACATAGCCCATCTCTTTGGCAACCTGCTGGATGCGTTTTATTGTCTCTTGCGATAATTCTGTGGAATTGTGGAGCGCCTTGCTCACAGTGGCGATTGAGGTGTTGCACTTCTTCGCGATGTCTTTGATCTTAACCATAACTAAAAAAACGATTTCGTAAGCATATTATAACAAAATAGCCCAAATTTTGACACCATGATACCTATCATTTCTCAATAATTGAGCAAAAAAAGTCGAAGAGAAAAGGGGCTGCTGCGACCTAATCATTCCATAATAGGTTTTGCAACAGCCCCTTATTCTAGGAACAAGTAACAAAGAACAATTAATCCTAAAGGGCAAGATTAACTTTCTTTCTTACGCAAAGTGAAGAAAACAGCTAAACCTAAGGAAGCTGTAGCGACAACACCACTGGCAATGATGAGAGATACTAATGTAGTGTCCCACCATGGAGTGATTGGAACGATGATTGTATCGGAAGCAATACCATTCATAATGCAGGAGTGATTGACCAAGACATAAAGAATTCTATGAGTTGCTTCTCTGACTGCATTCTTGAAAGTTAAAGAACTCTTATAAGCCTTCAAAGCAGTCTTAGAACCACTACCTAAATAGATATTGGTACCAGCCATGATGCCGTCATCGAAAGTCATATACAAAGCGCCATTGGAAGAGGCCATATCGGTGATGAAGTAACCTTCATAACCGAATTCTTCTCTTAAAATAACATTTTGTAAAGCATTGGAAGCACCGACCCAGTCACAGCCAGCTCTGTTGAAGCCGGACATACAACCATGGCCGTTGCCATAATTCTTGCCGACAGAGTATTCGAATGGAAGGAGATAGATTTCTCTGGCGGCCTGTTCATTCAGCCAAATGGAGATACCGTTTCTAGCACTATCTTCATCATTGAAAGCCAAATGTTTGACAACAGCAACAACACCCTTATTCTCCAAACCCTGAATTTCATTCATACCACAGATACCTGTCAAGAATGGATCCTCAGAGAAATACTCGTTACTTCTACCGATGAATGGAGTTCTATGAATATTGATGCCAGGGCCATAAAGAGTATCAATGCCATTGATACGAGCGTCCTCGGCAAGGTAATCGCCTACAGACTTAACCAAGTCGACATCAAAGGTAGAAGCCCAGATACCTTCACTTGGTAAAGCAACATTGGTCTTGGTGGAAGTCAAGAAGTTCGGACCATCACTGGCCTTGGAACCCTTCAAGGCAATTGTATCCAAGGAAACCGTACCGAAAGCACCATTGGTAATGAGATAAGCCTGTTCTTCATTGGTAAGCTGATTCAGCAGTTTATCCCAAAGTTCATGGTCATAAGAGAGACCTCTCAACGAGATGAGTTTGCCAGCCTCACCAGAATGATACGTTGGATCCTTAGCTTCTGGATTTTCGACGATTTCCTTATGGGAAGCCAAATCCTTAGCCATCTCAGCATTGACATCCAAACTGACCTTACCTTTCGGGAAGGTACCATCCCAGTTGCCTCTAGAAACATAGGTAACAGAGTTAGAGCCCTTATTCTTGTAATTGTTGATATCATAGGCATCTAACTGGTTGGTGATTTCCTTACCGGTAGCAGAGGACTTTGCATAAGTCGTCTTATCCAATTCATTCTGATGGAAGGCAACTGTGACCAACTTATCATTACCGACACTCTTACCCTTCTTGGAAAGAATATTGTTGACAGCATCATGAGCCGAACGACCAGCCGTTAGATAGTAATCACCAGCATCCAGAATATAAGTTTTGTTGATGACATTGTCGTAGGACTTGAACTGTTCCTTCTTAACGGAAATCTTGACCCTTTCGGACTCATCCTTCTTCAGTTCCTTGGTCTTGGCAAAGCCCATCAATTCGACAGAGGCCTTTTCCAAGCCACCTTCAATATATGGTTTCTGACCATAGATCTGAACTGTCTCACG
>JALFLX010000094.1 GCA_022774485.1 Bacilli bacterium | reverse complement strand
CGTCAAGTCCAAAATCAAAACAGAGCTTCTTTCAGAGCCGGACAATGTCACGAAGAAACTTGTCGATGTCGCTTATGATTCTGAATATTTGACCAAAGATAATGATTTCTTCATCCTTAAGAAAGTCGGAAAGACAAATATCACATTCAAAGATAAATTCACTGATACAGAAGTTAATCTCACCCTCTTTATCCGTAACAAAGTAGAGTTAAATCAAGAACAACCATTTACCCTCACTCAGAGGATGTTAAGTTATGATCAAGCCTCTAACACCTATCATATCGAAAACGGAACCGTTGCAAAAATCAAAACAAATTTCGCTCGAGAAAGCACCTATAAAACCGTCCACTACTCTTCTTCTGATGAAGAAGTCCTCCAAGTCGGTGATGATGGAAACATCACTCCCTTAAAAGTAGGAGAAGCAACAATCACAGGCTCTATCGATGATGGCGATTCCATCCACATCAGCTACAACGTAAAAATCATTGTCGATCAGAAGAACCTCATCAGCAACTTAGGAGAATTCTTCTACAAAGTCAGAAAAGGTTTAGGACATTTCGGCGCCTTCTTAATCACCGGTATCTTCTCAACTTTCTTCTTCCTCTTCGCTGTCTCGGATAAGAAGCTCTACGCCTTCACAATCCCCTTTAACTTCATTCAAGGTCTCTTCTTAGCTGAGCTTACGGAGTTTATTCAGCTCTTCACTCCTGGTCGCTGTGGTGCCTATTCTGATGTCTTAATCGACTTCACCGGGTTCTGCTGTTCTGCAGTCTTCATCACTATCCTTGAACTTCTCATCGTCTTGATCAAATTCTTAATCCGATATTATCGAAAGAAAAAAGCGAACCAGTACGAACAACAATTCCACGATAAAATAAAGTAAGAAAAATGATCTCCATTTCGGAGATCATTTTTCATTGTTACGGATGCTGGATATAAACGTGAGAAGGATTGCTTCTATTCTCTTGCGCAAGCTTTCTTTGAGAAGCTTTTGCATTCGCTTTCATCTGAGAGGTCATATCATCGACCACCGTTTCTTTTTCTTCTTCCTCTGAAACAGGCTGTTCCTCTTTGACAATTTCTTTTCCGGCGACAAGATAAGAAGTTAAGTCCTGGATGTTAGAAGGGATGATGATCTTGGTGCATTTGCCATCAGCGACTTTTACAAATGTCTCCATGGCACGTAAGCTGAGTTCTTCTTTCGAAGGCATCGCTTCGTTGATCATGCGGATACCCTCAGCTTCTGCTTGACGGATCATAATCTCACCATCAGCTTCCGCTTTCTTGACCTTGAGGATGGATTCCGCTTCCGCTTCTGCCGCTTTGATTTTCGCTTGTTTCTGCGCTTCGGCGTTAAGAATCATGGATTCCTTATTACCTTCCGCAATGGTGATGGCAGAGGTCTTTTCACCTTCTGCGATTAAAATCTTTTCTCTCTTTTCACGCTCTGCTCTCATCTGCTTCTCCATCGCCTCTTGGATATCGCGAGGAGGCAAGATGTTCTTGACTTCAACACGGGAGACTTTAATACCCCAAGGATCTGTAGCCTCATCGAGAATGATTCTCATCTTGGTGTTGATGATATCACGACCAGTGAGAGTGTCATCTAAGTCAAGATCACCGATGATGTTTCTTAAGGTCGTAGAGGTAAGAGCTTGGATACCGACAATCGGATCTGCGACGCCGTAAGCGAAGAGCTTTGGATCGGTGACAAAGAAGAAGACAACAGTATCGATTTGCATGGTGACATTATCTTTCGTGATAACAGGTTGCGGAGGGAAGTCATAAATCTGCTCTTTTAAGGAGACTTTCTTTTCAATCTTATCGATAAAAGGAACGAGATAATGAATACCGACATCCCAAGTCTTCTTATATGCACCTAAACGCTCGATGACATATTTTTCCGTCTGGCGGACAATACGGAATCCGGAGAGACACACGATCGCGATGACTAGCAGGATAATTCCAAAAACAATCCCGAAAATCTGTGGTCCCTGAAGCTCCTCGGCTAACGTAACAATTTGATGTAATTCCATACGATAACCTCCTTGTTATCGAAAAAAATTTTACTACAATAGTACAGGAAATACAAATTGACCATGAATCCTTTTCTCGAGGTGATCTCAGATGCTTCTTTCATCAAAGCGATGTTCTCTTCTCTCTTCTTCATTCTCCTTGCTTTTCTTTTGGTCAGATTTCATCTTGTTCCTCTGAAGACAAAAGAAGTCCTCAATGATCTTGTCATGAAGCTTTTTCTCCCCGCTTTAGCCTTCACAGCATTCTTCTCTGACTTTAACCAAGAACAGTTTTTCTCCTCAATCGGGGTTTTTCTTTTGACAATCTTCTTCTATCTTCTTCTTTTCCTTCTCTCTTTTCTCTGCTTCTTGCACTACAAAAAAGAAAAAGCGAGGATTTATTCAATCTTCTCTACCTTAGGTCAGTTGACTTTCTTCTCGATTCCTTTATTAAAATCGATTTATTCAGAAAGTGTCAGCGCTATCTTAATCCCTGCCTCTTTGATGACAATCGCGTTTCGTCTCTTCTTATATCTCTATAGTTATATTGTCCTCAGCGGAGAAAAACTCTCTAGAGAAAACATCTGGCCATTTACGAAGAAAATCCTCTTCAATCCGATTATCATCATGATGTTTCTCGGTATGATTCTCTTCCTGATTCAAAACGTGACTTTTCAAGTTGATATTGATGGAATCTCGTATGGCTTCTTGCGCATTGATAAAACAGCACCTTTCCTTTATGAGCCATTGAAACTTCTCTCTGATTTTTCAACCCCTGCATGTATGATGCTTGTCGGCGCCACCTTAGCTTCCGTTGATATCAAAAACAGCATCAGGAAATTATCGATTTGGTTTATCTCTCTGTTCCGCTCTATTCTTTCCCCACTTCTTGTCTTAGCAATTTGTCTTTTGATTCACAAAACAGGAATCTTTTCTTTTGATGAATACACCCTCTCCTGCTTAGTGATTGGCTTCGGTGCACCGATGAGTGCAGTCATCGATGCTTATGCATCTCACTTTCATAAAGAAGAGGATGTCGCAAGCGGAGTTTGCTTTCTCTCCACAGTCTTTGCGTTTGTCTCAATTCCCCTTTGCTTTACTCTCATCAAGCTTTCGTTAAATGTGTTATGATAGAAAAAAGGTGAATTATGGAAATCAGAACAGGTACTCTCTCCGATTGGGAAGCAATCAAACAATTTGTTAATGAACAACACCAAAGATTAGATCCAAACTACGACATCGATA
>JALFLX010000056.1 GCA_022774485.1 Bacilli bacterium | reverse complement strand
GGAGCTGATGAGAAATTTGAGACAGCAAGCCCATCTCAGGTGAGTGCCTCTTTTGTCAAACAAGATGTCGATTTCATCATCTTCGATGCTGTAAACGGCATGAAATTATCAGAGAAAAACAACAATTCATACCGTCTTGTAAGAATGGTGACGTTTGGTAACCTTTATCTCTTAGGGACTGGAAATGATGAAGATCAGAAGCTCAGCGAGGATGATGTGATTCTCGGATTCGGTGAGAATTTGATTCCCGATCTCGCTTTTAAAGCAGTGTATCAACTATGAAATTTCTGAAAAAACATCAGAAAGCAGTCTTTCTCACACTCGGTGTTCTCTTTGTTATCCTGCTTTGGGAAATCATCGCCTACGCTACTTCTCAGACCTTTTTAAAAGACTTCTTTTTGACTTGCAAGGAATCTATTTTGCTCTTAGGAAAAAGCGATACTTATCTCAATCTAGGCTTCACTCTCTTACGGCTTCTTATCTCTTTTGTCATCTCATTTGTCCTTGGAACAACACTCGGGATTTTAGGCGGCTATTATCCCCAGGTAGAGCACTTTCTTTCCCCTTTGATCTCGGTGATGAAAAGTTTTCCAACAATTGCCTTAGCCTTGCTCACAGTGGTCTTCCTTCCAAACTTCTCGTTAGTGGTCACTTCGTTTGCTCTCTTTCCACTTCTCTATCTTGCTAGCTTAGAAGGATCAAAAAAGACGTATCAGCAATACGAATACATCATCCGTATGAAAGGAAGAAAGCATTTCTCTAACATCACTTCTGTCATTCTTCCTCTCTCTTCAAACTATCTTCTCCTAGGAGCTCTTCAATCTTTGACCTTCGGTTTCAAGGTTGAAATCATGGCAGAGACACTCAGTTACCGCTCTACCTTCTTAGGAGTCGGAAGGATGATTTACCTCTGCTATTCTAGTGTTGATTATCTCTCCTTGATGGCTTGGGTCTTGCTTGTTTTGATCTTATCTCTTGTCATTGATGTACTGTTAAGTTACGTTAAGAACAAGATTGAATCTGCAGTAAAAAAGCCGGAGGAGGATTGATTTTTCTTCTCCAGTTTTCACATTCTTGATTAAAGTTGTTTTACAAAAGAACGCCTACGTTTATTCTCAACGCTATCAAATCTTGACCACATATTTCGAATCGCAAGATTATCTTCTAGATTCAAGTTTGTTTCAAAGTGATCGAGGTGTTTAAACTGCTTGTAGGACTTGGTGATTGAGTCGACAAAGACTGCAGTAAGGCCAGAATTTTTATATTCGTGATTCACGGCGATCAACCCGAGATCGATCACTCTTGGATTGTGAATGGTGTAAAGAAGGCGTAGCAAGGAAATCAATCCCATGTGTCCTTTGCTCTTTCTGACCGCGTCGGAAATGCCAGGGAATGTGAGAGCTAAGGCGACGACTTTTTCATCTTCATCGCAAATGAAAAACACTTCTCTTAAGTCGATGATTGGCATGAAGTTTTGGATGATGCTTTTTCTCGTCTGGGGTGTGAATGGGACGGTTCCGTAAATATCTTTGTAACAGTTAGTGATGCAGTCAAAGAATCCGTCTCCGTATTTAGCTAAGAACTTTTTCTTTGAATACTTCGTCGCATCGACAAGGTGGAGATTGTTCTTTTTCAGGTTGTGAGAGGCGATATGTTCAATTTTCGAGCAAATCCGTTTCCAATGCTGCTTCTTTTTTGTATATATAAATATTTTTTTGTTATATAATGTTTCAGCTTGAAATTGAAGGAGGATGGAATTCTATCAAGATAGAATTTCCAAGAATGATTATGAGAAAAATGACAAGTGATGAAATCCGTGATACCTGGTTGAAATTCTTTGAAAAACACGGGCATTATATTGAGCCTTCGGCCTCTTTAGTTCCGAACAACGATCCGACACTTCTTTGGATTAACGCCGGTGTCGCTGCGTTGAAGAAATATTTTGATGGTTCGATGACTCCAAAGCACAGAAGAATCACCAATGCGCAAAAGTGTATCAGAACCAATGATATCGACAATGTCGGACACACCGCAAGACATCACACGTTCTTCGAAATGATGGGAAATTTCTCAATCGGTGATTATTTCCGCGATGAGGTGATCCCGTGGGCGTATGAGCTTCTCACTTCGGAGGAATATTTTGGTTTAGACCCGAAGAAGCTTTTTGTGACATATTATCCGGATGATCAAGCGACTCATGATCTCTGGGTCAAATGCGGTATTCCAGAAGAGAATATGGTTCCTTCTGAGAGCAACTTCTGGGAGATCGGAGAAGGACCATGCGGCCCTGACACTGAGATCAACTACGACCGCGGTGAAAGATATGATCCTCAGGGATTAGGTTTAGAGCTTTTGAAGAAAGACTTAGACAACGATCGTTACATCGAGCTTTGGAACATTGTTTTCTCACAGTTCAACTCAATGCCTGGAGTCGCGAGAAAAGATTACAAACAGCTCCCGCAGAAGAATATCGATACTGGTGCTGGTTTAGAGAGACTCGCCTGCATCATGCAGGAGACAGAGACTAACTTTGAGACAGATCTCTTCTATCCCTATATCGAAGCGTTGATGGCAAAATCTAAATTCCCATATGAAGGAAAATACAAGCTCGCTTATCGTGTTATTGCGGATCACATCCGCTCGATCACCTTTGCTCTTGCTGATGGCGCTGTCTTCTCAAACGATGGTAGAGGTTATGTCTTAAAGAGATTACTCCGCCGCGCTTCCCGTTATGCTCAAACCTTAGGACTCCCGGCTGGTACCTTAGCCTCGTTAGTTCCGCTTGTCACGGAACATATGTCTCACTTCTATCCGTATCTCAAGGATCATCAAGAAAGAACGATGAAGATGATTCAAAGCGAGGAAAACAAATTCGCAAACACGTTAAAAACCGGCGAGAAGATTCTCTCTTCCCTTTTAGCGCAAGAGGGAGATACCCTCTCTGGCGAGGATTGCTTCAAGCTTGCTGACACTTATGGTTTCCCCTTTGAGCTCACGAAGGAAATCGCGCATGACAGCGGGAAGAATGTCGATGAAGATCGCTATTTAGAGCTTTTGAAAGAATCCAAAGAGCTTGCGAGAAAGAGCAGAGGAGACAAGCAGTCTTTCGGCTCGCAGTCCAAAGACTTAATCGCCTTTACGACCCCCAGCGAATTCACTTATGAAGAAGGTGTTGATATCACCTCTAAGGTCACTGGCATCTTTGTCGATGGCGTCAAGGTCTCTTCTCTTACAGAAGAGGGTGATATCGCCCTTGAAAAAACAAATTTCTATGCGCTTTCCGGTGGTCAGGTTTCCGATACTGGCTTCTTGAAAAACGACAGCTGTGAAGCTCAAGTCTTCGATGTCACAAGCGCTAACCACGGCCAGCATCTCCTCCATGTCAAAGTCCTTTACGGTGAGATTAAAGAAGGAGATGAGCTTCTTGAGAAAGTCGACTGGGAAAGAAGAAATCTCATTCGCAAGAATCACTCAGCCACTCACCTCTTACAGAAGGCACTTCAGGAAGTCCTCTCTCCTGACATCCATCAAGAGGGTGCCTATTACGATGAGAACCTCCTCCGCTTCGATATCAACTACGATGGTAAGATCAAAGAAGGATCTCTCAACGCTGTCGAAAGAAGAGTCAACGAGATGATCTATCAGGGTTTCCCGGTCAAGACTGAAATCTTAACCAAAGAAGAAGCGCTCCAGAAGAATGCGATGCATCTTTTCTCTGAGAAATACGGCGATTTTGTCCGCGTTGTCTCTATGGGTTCTTCCTTAGAATTCTGCGGCGGAACTCATGTCGATAACACTGCTGAGATCAACCTCTTTGTCATCGTCTCAGAAGAGTCTGTCGCTGCTGGTATTCGCCGTATCACGGCTCTCACTGGCATGAAGGCGTTTGAATACTTAAAAGAGAAACAAGCCTTGATCAATGAGGCTGCCTCTTTGTTAAAGGTCAACACTGACCGTGAAGTCAGAGGAAGAATCTTAGCTAACAATAAAGAGACCGCTCAATTAAAAGATCAGATCAAAGCGTTAAGAGAAGCCAATACCAACGCCCTCTTTGCAGAGTTAGAAAGCAAGATGGAAAAGAGGGAGAAAGGTTCTCTCTTAGTCTGTAAGCTCAAAGGTCTCACCCATGAGCAAGAAGACAGCTTAGCTCACAAACTCATCGACAAACATAAAGACTTGCTCTTATTCCTTGTCGTCGACAACGGTCAGAAAGCGGATTTAGTCTCCGCACGCGGAGAAGCTTTAAGCTCCTTGCGCGCTGGTCAGATCATGAAAGAAGTCTCTTCTCTCCTCTCTGGTAGAGGCGGTGGAAGAAATGATGTCGCCTTCGGTGGTACTGATAATCTCTCCGGCTTTGACCAAATCAAAGGACACTTAGAAGGATTGCTCAAGTGAAGAAAAATCTTCTTGCTCTCGACCTTGGAAAAGGCAGTCTAGGTATCGCAATTTCCCGCTCAGGGATGTTCATCACTCCGATTGAAAACTTCCGCTTCCACGCGATGTGTTTTCAAGAGCCTCTCAATCGCATCAAAGAACTCCTTCTCATTGAGAGAGTAGAGACTTTTGTCTTAGGATTACCGCTTTTTCCAAGCGGTGATCCCTGTGAGATGACTGAGATTGTCTACTCTTTTGCAAAGATGTTACAAGAGAATTTTCCGGAGATTGAGATTGTCTATCAAGACGAGCGTTATTCGACAATTGAAGCTTCCAACAATCTTAGCAAGCTCGGGCAGAATAAAAAGAAACAAAAAAAGTCGATCGACCGCACAGCGAGCTGTGTCATCTTAGAGAGATATCTCCGCTCTATCGGTCAGATTCAAGACTATTTTGGATAAAAGACATATCAAGAATTAGTAAAGACGATTGATTCCCTCAAAAAAAGGATGACCGATGAAGATCTGCTCACATCTTCACGCGAATTTATCTTGATAAAAATTTACGAAAGAAGAATATCTTACCTGCAGTAGCACCTTAGGATATTCGGTGACAGAAGGCTTTGTAAAGCACTTAGAAAAAAGAGAAATCATTAGCGACAAGGCGTGAATAAATCACGCCTTTTTCCATGTAAAAACAGCACCCCACAAAGGAGTGCTGTTATATTTTAGAATTCTTCTCCACCCATTGCCCACTTCGGAGTGAGCTCATATTCGACATAGATTCTATCGCTGTCAATCTGAAGAGAGGAGGAGACTGAATCGGTTAAGACTTTTGAAAGAGAAGCAGTCTCTGCTCTTGAGCTTGGGGAATAGAGCTTGACTTCGAGAATTGCGCAAGGCGCATCGCTTCCTTGGAAGTAGAGCGCTCTTTGATCTTCGATTTCAACCATCAAGTAGTACTCGCTTTTCCCAGGAAGAAGCGAGATTTTCTTTCCAAAGATGTCTTTTAATTGAACTTGTTTCTCTTTGGAGATTTCGACATTTGTCTTCAGTTTGATATATGGCATAAAGGCCTCCTTTTCTCACTGGAACTGACTGGAATACATCGAGTAGTAGAATCCTCTCTTGGCAAGGAGGGAGGTGTGATTTCCTTGCTCGATGATGTGACCATCTTTTAAGACGAGGATCAAATCCGCGTTCTTGATGGTCGATAAGCGGTGTGCGATGACGATGGATGTTTTCCCTTGTAAGAGCTGATCGAAAGCATCGGTGATAAGTTTCTCTGTGCGAGTATCAACATTGCTAGTCGCCTCATCTAAGATGACGATATCCGGTTCAAGAAGCATAACTCTTGCGATGGTGATCATCTGCCTTTCGCCTTCACTTAAGCCCGCTTTGGCAGTGACTTTTGTCTGATAACCATCCGGCAATGTCTGAATGAAGGTGTCTGCATGTGCTCTCTTGCATGCATCGATGACTTCTTCATCGCTAGCATCCGCTTTGGCGTAGCGGACGTTTTCCATGATGGTTCCAGAGAAGATCCAAGTCTCCTGTAAAACCATTCCGTAGTTCTTTCTTAAATTCTTCTTAGCGATTGAGACACCATCGACTCCATTGAATCGGATCGATCCTTCTATTGGATCATAGAATCGCATCAACACATTGATCAAGGTGCTCTTTCCAGCACCAGTCGGACCGACAATTGCAACTTTTTCCCCTCGTTTCACTGTCTCGTTGAAGTCGACGATAAGCTCTTTGTCTTTCTCATAAGAGAAGGACATGTGCTCAAAGGTGATTTCGGAGATATCTTGGATATCTTCTTTTCCTTCATCGATATCATCATCTTTTGCTAAGAAAGCATCGATTCTTTGGAAGGAGAAAAGCGCGGTTTCAAACTCGCTCATGACAGAGGAAATTTCATTGAACGGCTTGCTGAACTGTGCAGTGTAGGTTAAGAAGGAGGAAAGAGAACCGACTGACATCATCAAGATCGGATAGGTGGGAGTGAAAGAGATCATCACGATGCCGACAACGCCGATAACAGCGTAGATAGTGTTGTTGACAAGACGGGTAGTGGGGTTTGTCCAAGAGGCGGAGAACTGAGCGATTTTTCCTTCTTTACGCAGGACTTTCCCTTGATTTTCAAACTGGTTGATAGAGTTTTCTTGATTGTCGAGTGTCTGGAGTAAATCGATGTTGTTGATCGCTTCTAAGGAGATACGGTTGAGCTCACTTTGAATCTGAGCCTGTCTCTTGAAGTACTTGTGATTGAACTTTGCGACAAAGCGAGAGACAAATAAGGAAAGAGGAGAAAGAAGTAAAACTCCAAGCGCCAAGATCCAGTTGACTAAGAACATCATCAGGATCGTGACTAAGATTGAGAGGATTCCCTCCACAAAGGATTTCAAGACGGAGAACATGCCGTTTGCGACATTTTCCACATCGCCGATTTCTAATTGAACGAGGTTGCCATCGCTCTCTTTGAAGAGAGTTTCGACGCTGACCGTGTTGATCTTATGATAGATGTCTTTTCTAATATCGCGGATGGTCTTCTGGGTGATTTGTCCAACTTTGTATTCGAAGAAGAAGTCAGAAATCGCGCCGAGAAGAGAGAGAAAAAAGCAAGCGATGAGGATGATAAGAAAAGCGGTGAAGTCAGAGACTAAGGCGTTATCCAACGCTTTTCCGATTAAGATCGGCTGGATAAGGTGAGAGACAACATACAGGAAACAGAAGATAAGTGTGACGGTAATCTGAACTTTTTGAGGCTTCAGATATTGGAAGAAGCGATTGTTCTTTTTCATATCAATCCGCCTCCTTTTTGGTCTGACTTTCGTAAGTGCTCTGATAGACTTCACAGGTGTTAAGTAGCGTTTCATGGTCGCCTTGGGCGATGATTCTTCCGCCTTCTAAGACAAGGATGAGATCGCAATCTTTGACAGTGGAGACACGCTGAGAGACGATGACTTTGCTCGTGTTGACAAAGCGGTCGTGGATGTTTTTCCTGACTTGGTAATCGGTGAGAAGATCTAAGGCAGAGGTGGAGTCATCTAAGATGATGACTTCAGGATTTACCATAAGAGCTCTAGCGATACATAATCTCTGCCGCTGGCCGCCGGAGAAGTTTCTTCCCCCTTCTTCGACTTCGTGGTCTAAGAAGTCATCGTACTTTGAGACAAATTCATATGCCTTGCTATCTTTGAGAGCTTGTATCATGCTCTCTTCTGTGGCGTTTTCATTTGCCATCAGAAGATTGGAGCGAATAGTTCCTTTGAATAACACGGATTTTTGAGGAACAAAGCTTTGCTCTTTCCGTAAGGCGTGAAGCGGATAATCTTTAATGTCTTTCCCTTTGTAGAGGACTTTTCCTTTGCTAGCATCAACTAAGCGAAGCATCAGGTAAATCAGGGTGCTTTTACCAGAACCTGTACCGCCGATGATGCCTAAGCTCTTTCCTTTTTCTAAGCGGAAATTCAGATCTTTTAAAGCTTCATTTCCCCCTTCTTTATAACTGAAGGACACATGATCGAAGTCAAAAAGAAGCTCGCCAGGTTCTAAGGAAGAGGAGATTGCTCCTTCTTTCTCTTGGATTTTCTCGTTGATTGCAAACACTTCATCAATTCTCTTCATGCTGACGCTTGCTTTGGTCAGAATCATGATGACATTCGTAAGCTGAACTAAAGTGGTAAAAATTTGAAGGAGATAACTGATCTCTGTGATGATGGTGCTAGCTAACTGGGTGTTGAGGCTGTTGTCAGAAGATTCAAAAATCGGCATCGCACCGAAGAGAACCACAAAGCAAGTCGCTAAGGAGATGATGGAAAAGGTTAAAGGATTAATCCAGGCGTTGAGCTTTTGTACACCTAAGGCTTCTTCATAATAGGCATCTGCTTTCTTATTGAAATTTTTCTCTTCTCTCTCTTGAGTAGAGAAAGCGCGGATCACTTTCGCTCCTTGTAACGAATCGCTTGTCTTTGTGGATAAGTCATCGAGTTTTCCTTGAATAAAGAGATAGCGTTCGCTCGATTTCTTCATGATGCCAAAGATAACAAAAGCGATAAGCGGAATAATCGTCAAGAAGATGAGACCGATTTTCCAGTTGAGGAGGAAAGAGAAGACAAGAGCGCCTAAGATTAAGAATGGTGCACGGACGATAAGACGGATGAAGATTAAGACACCCTGTTGCACTTGGTAAGTATCAGAATTCAAGATGGTTAATAATTTGCTGTTCCCAAAATTCTCACGATCTTGTTTTCCTAATGAGAGGATTTTTCGATACAAGGCATCGCGGATATCACAGCCGCAGTTAATCGCTGTCTTTGCCGCGACATATTGGGTGATCATCGTGGTTAAAAAACCTAAGATTCCCATCAGGAGAATAAAAGTTCCACCAATCAATGCGTAGTTCAATGTCGGACTTTCCACCCAGTTACCAAACAAGAGTAGGAAGGAAGAAATCCCTCTGCTGATAGCGTTCATGCCATAAAGAGGAGAAAGTCCCATCATCGCATTTCGAGAGAGGTCGATGATGCTTTTCATAAAAAGAGGGATCAAAAGGTCAAACACCGCTTCAATCATCTTCAGCATTGGGCCGATGATGAGTTGAGGGATATATCGCTTAAAGGAATCTGATGTTTTTTTAATCATATTACTATTCCTATTTATATACATATTTATCACAATCGTTTTATTATATCGCATCTCGCTTTCAACATAGGAACCTAAATCGTATGAATGATGATGCTTTTTCTCATTGCTGCTTGGATGAAATCTTTCAATTTTGTTCTCTTCATTACAAATCAATCTCTTTGTCATTATTTTTTTAAAAGCATAATTAGAATAAAGGGTTCTTTTTTCAATTCTGTGCTAAAATAACCTAGCTTTGGTTACCAAAGTGCTAGTTTTTCTAGCGAACATTCTTAATGGAAATTAAGAGTGGACCTCCTTTTTGGGGGTCCACTCTTTGTTTTATCGGAGGAAACATGAACGAATCTTTCTTACAAAAAGCGGAGGAAATCTTCCATCAGGCAGCGATAAAGCTCTCACTGGAAGTTGTCTCAATCAAAAACTACAACGATCCTGAGATGGGAAAAGTCCTCGAGGTCTTGTTAGATCACGACTACAACATCACCATGGAAGAGATTGAAGCGTTCACAGATATGGTAAATCCGCTCTTAGATGAAATTGCTGATGATGATAATGAGGGTTATATCCTTGATATTGCGTCGGGAGCATCTGAAAAAAAGATTCCTTTCGAAAAGCTTTCTTCCTTTGTAGAGCAGTGGCTCGATGTCAAATTGAAGGAAAGCGGAGAAGTCAAGACGTTATTCTTAGATGAAGTGAAGGATGATACTGCAAAATTCCACTGCTTCATCAAAGGAAAAAGGACAAAAGTTCTGCTGAAAGAGCAGGATGTTCTGTCGATTAAAATGGGTTATAAAGCATAAACATACAACAGATGGAGGAAGAAAACATGTCTGAATTGGAAAAAGAAGCTTTAGACGAAATTGCCAAACCGAAGAAGAGAGGCAGAAAGAAAAAGAACACGAATCTCATCACCGGAGATATTGCAGCAGATCAGTTCGCCGGTTCATTAAGCGAGATTCAAAAAGAGTCCATGGTCACCCAGGAAGCCATTTCTGACATCTTGGTCGAGAGCATGAAACAGGCTTATTTAGAGTGGTCTTATCCGGGATTGTTCCGTGAGAAGGATCTCTCTGAAGAAGATGAGAAAACCAAAGAGCTCATCCAGTGTGAAATTGAATTCAAAGATGACTTGAGCGGTTTCTCCATCTATGATTTAAAGGTCATCACTCCGGAAGATGACATTGTCGATGATGCTTACCAAATTTCTCCGGAAGATTATTACAGTCTCACCAAGAAAGATGCTGATGACGGCACTGTCGTCCGCCTGCCTTTCGATGTCACAAGACTTGACAAAGCTTATGTCAGAAGAGTCAAACAGCTTTACTTAGGAAAACTGAAAGAAGCTTCTAGACAGGCGATTTTATCCACTTATAAAGATCAAATGGCCTCTTTGATTGAGGGTACTGTCACAAAATTTGATGAGGATAGCGGAACTTATGAGTTCTCCTTTGGCAAAGCGAATGCCTTCATCAAGAAAGACAGCCAAAAGCTCATGCCTGGCGATCACTTTGTCACCGGTGAGCGTGTCCTCTTCTATTTAGAAAAGGTTTCTGAGAATTCTAACCCGCCCTCTTTGGATGTCAACAGAACTTCCAAGAAGTTTGTTGAAAAGCTCATGGAGCGCGAGATTCCTGAGATCAAAGAAGGAATTGTCCTTATCAAAGACATCGCCAGAGAACCTGGTGTCAGATCCAAAGTCTTTGTCGAGTCCACTTCAGCTAACATCGATCCGATCGGCACTTGCATCGGTCCTGAATCCAGCCGTCAAAGAAGCATCACCAGTGTCTTAAAGGGTGAGAAGATCGACTTCTGCAAATATCACACCAACAAGGCGATTCAGATCATCGAAGCTATGAAACCGGCCGAGATTGTCGGAATGACTATTCCGGAAGATTTCTTAGATCCTTATGTTCACTTTGAAGAATTTGAGAACGATAAAGATTACATCCATCCCGCTGTCACTGTCATTGTCAACAACGGCGCGCAGGGTGTCGCTATCGGCTCCCACGGTTCTAATGTCCGTTTAGCTTCTCGTCTCACGAAGTGCAAACTCACTGTCATGCAAGCTGATGATGCAATCTCCTCCGGTGTCAAAGCTATGATGACTCCGGAAATCCTCAAGGCAGTCAGTCTCATCGATCCGACTTTGATCAAACCGACACCGGTCAAAGAAGAGGAAGAGCTTGAAGATGAAGAGCTCTACGAAGAGGAAGAAGAGAGAAGTGAAGCTACGAGTGAAGTTGCTCCGAAAGAAAGCGAAGAAGTGATCGAAGAGGTCAAAGAAGAGAAGAAAGAAGAAGCCGCTCCTGTTGTGGAAGAAGTCAAACAAGAAGAGACTCCGGTGAAGAAAGAAGAACCGATTGAACACATCGAGATCATGAACAAGCCGAAGATTTCCTTAGAATCCTTAGAGGCTGCTCTCGAGCAGAAGAAAGGACCTAGTGAAACTCGTTCTTCCTATCGCAACAAGAAGAAAGAGGAAGAGAAGAAAGAACAGGCTCCTTCCTTAGCAAGCCAGGCTGGTGCGATGCCAATCTACACTGAAGAAGAGTTGGCTGAATTCGAAGATGAGGAGATGCTCGACGAGGACTTAGACCAGTACGAAGACGAGGATCTCGACCAGTACGATCAGTACTATGATGATGACGACGGTAAATAAACAGTGAACCGTCCAATCATCATGCGCATGGACTTTATCACCAGGAAACACTTTCCGAGAGAAGAGATGATTCGCCTGGTGAAAATCGATGGGAAGTTCATGCTTGATAACGAGAACAAAACCGGAAAGCGAGGCTTCTATCTCCACAGAGATGAAGCGGAGATCACCTCGCTGTTCCGCTCGAAGAAAATACTCCGTTTCCTCAAAGATGAGGAAGAGAGAGAACAGTTGTTACAGGAGATATTGAATATTATCCATGGAGCGTGACCAGAAATTAGAAACCTACTTAGGATTTTCTTTAAAAAGCAACACCATCTACACGGGCATGAAGTTAGAGGAAAAATTAGAAAAAGGCAAAATCAACGCCTTGATTATCCTTCCTTCTTGCCAGGAGAAAGATAGAAAACGCTATGCTGATATAAAAGAGAGACAGACAAACCTCACTCTCTTCTCATACGATGGCGATATCAATATCCCCCTGATCTTAGGATACAAAAGATTGAAAGCGTTCGGCATTCAAAACCGTTCGCTTGCAAAGGCAGTCATCGACAGGCTGCAAGAGTTAACGAAGGAGGAACAAAGATGAGCAAATCTAATCGCAACAGAAACAGTTCTAGCAAGCCAGGTTTCGGAAAAAAAGTCCAAGGCCAGGTTCAAAACGGTGTCTTTGTCTACACCGGAACAATCACCTTAGACCAGCTCTGCAAAAGAACTGGAATCTCTGCTACTGAAACCATCAAATCCTTCCTCATGCAAGGAAAGATGATCTCTTTGAACACCCCTCTGACAGACGAATTAGTCGCAGAAGTGTGTCTCAACAACAATCTCGATTTCAAGAAAGAAGCCGGTTCTGGAGTCGATGATTTCACCAAAGCCCCGATTTTCAACAGCGAGACTGACAACGAGGGACGTCCTCCGGTTGTCACCATTATGGGACATGTCGACCACGGCAAGACTACCTTGATCGACTGCATCCGCCACAGCAATATCACCGGTGGTGAGCACGGCGGTATCACCCAAGAGATCGGTGCCTATCAAAAAGTCGTTCAAGGAAAGAAGATCACATTCATCGACACTCCTGGCCACGAAGCTTTCACTGCGATGAGAGCAAGAGGCGCCCAGATGACCGATATTGTCGTCTTAGTCGTCGCAGCTGATGACGGTGTCAAGCCGCAGACAGTGGAAGCGATCGACCACGCCAAAGCAGCCAAAGTTCCGATCATTGTCGCCATCAACAAGATCGATAAGCCCACTGCGGATATCGGCAGAGTCAAACAGCAGCTCTCTGAACGCGATGTCTTAGCCGAAGACTGGGGTGGAGATGTCATGATGTTCCCGATTTCCGCCAAGAGAAACATCGGTATCGATGACCTCTTAGAAGGTATCTTAGGCTTAGCGGAGCTCATGGACTTAAAAGCCAACAACTCCAGAGCTGCAATCGGTTCTGTTATCGAGGCAGAGCTTGATAAGAAGGAGGGTGCGAAAGCGACTCTCTTAGTTCAAAACGGAACTCTTTCCGTCGGCGATACGCTCGCGATCGGACCTTACTTCTGCAAAGTCAGAAAGATGGTCAACGAGTTCAATAAGCCGCTCAAGAGCGCCGGTCCCTCTACTCCTGTCTCTGTTACCGGTATCTCTGGTGTTCCAATTGCAGGTGACCGTTTCTTAGCGTTTGAAAATGAAAAAGATGCGAGAGAAGCTGCCGCCAACAGAGCGCAAGCTCTCATCGGAAAAGGCACGGATGACGGCGCCTCCTTAGCCAGCATCGCCCAGCATGCCAAAGAAGGTGACAACACTGTCATCAACTTGATTGTAAAAGCTGATACTCAAGGTTCTGCAGAAGCGTTGAAAGCTTCTTTACAGAAGATTAATGTCGAAGGTGCTCAGTTAAACATCTTAACTTGCTCTAGCGGAAATGTCTCGCAAGGTGACATCGTCTTAGCCAGCGCTTCTCACGCGATTGTATTAGCCTTTTCTGTCTCCGCCTCTAGTGCGATAAAAGAACTTGCCAAATCCGAGCATGTCGAAATCCGCGAATATAACATCATCTACAAGCTCTTAGAGGATATCGAAGCCGCCTTAAGAGGTACCTTAGGCCCTGTCTATGAAGAGGTTGTCTACGGTTATGCAGAAGTCAGAAACTTGTTCAAGGCCTCTAAGGTCGGACAAATCTTAGGATGCTATGTTACCCAAGGCCGTGTCCCTTCCAATGCCTCTTGTCGCATCTACCGCAACAAAGAGTTAATTTTGAAGACTCATCTCACCTCCTTGAAGCGTTTCAAAGATGATGTTAAGGAAGTTTTGCAGGGATTTGATTGCGGTATGACTATCTCCGATAAATTTGATTTAGAAATCGGTGATCTCTTGGAGTTCTTCGGCATGGAGGAGGTCAAGAATGGCTGATAAGAAAGGAAGAGTCGCTCAGATCATCAAAAAAGATCTCACCGATATCATTCTTTACGAGCTTAAATCTCCGGTGGTCAAATTCTCATCTCTCAACCGAGTGGAAGTCACTTCTGACTACTCCTATTGCAAGGTTTACATTTCTGATCTTGATCCCAACAAAACTGATTCTATCGTCGCCTTTTTGAATAACAACAGCAAAAAAATCCGTTCCATGTTAGCTAAGAAGCTCGATATCTATAAGACCCCTGCTCTGATCTTTGTCGCTGATAAAGATTACGAAAAAGATCTTCAGATGAAGCTCTTCTTAGAAGAGGTCAACAATAGAAAACCAGTGACTCTTGCAGATGTTTTCAAAGAAGAGAAGCCAAAGAAATCCCCAACCAAGAAAACTACAACCAAGAAATCTACAACCAAGAAAGCATCGCCGGTCAAAGCAAAGAAAGAAGAAAAATCAGAATAATTTTCTTTTCTTGATTCTGACAATAATTTTACACTTTTCTTACAAAAACAAGAGGTTTACGCCTCTTGTTTTCTCTCTCGAGAAATATAATTTCAATCCGGAATTAATTTCTTAAGCGTCTTACAACACACTCTCTTTCTCTTTCGCTATAATAGTTTTCAATGGAGGAGCAATTGTATTATGAAGATCATTAAAAAAGATGAGCGTTTAGTCGATTACGATTTTGAGAAAATCATCGCCGCTGTCACCAAGAGTGCCAACCGCGTCAATGTTAAACTTACCGAAGATGACTGGAGAAAGATTCAGAACATCGTTGAGACTTCCATCAAAGAGAGCGGGAGCGAATATATTCCTGTCGCTAAGATGCATGTTTATGTCGAATTAGCGCTCGATCAGGTCAATAACGCTGTCGCAAAGAGCTACCGTGATTACAGAAACTACAAACAGGACTTTGTCCGCATGATGGATGAGACCATCAAGACTGTGGATCAGCTCAACTTCTTGGCAGATCGTTCCAACGCAAACACCACCTCTGCCCTAGTCTCCACACAGAGAACTCTCACTTATAACGCTTTTTCAAAGCAGCTCTACCGCAAGACCTTCTTAAATAAAGAAGAGCTCGCTGCCATCGATGATGGCTTCCTTTACATTCACGACATCTCCTCCCGTCTCCTCACTTACAACTGCTGTCTTTTCGATATGGGAAGAGTCTTAGCGGGAGGTTTTGAGTGGGAGAACATCGGCTACAACGAACCGAAAGACGTCAGAACTGCTTGCAACCTCATCTCTGACTTGACTCTCAACTGCGCCTCGATGCAGTATGGCGGTTTCACCGTTCCTGAGATTGACTCCATCTTAGCTCCATATGCTGAGAAGAGTTACAAATCTTATTTAGAGGAATATAAGAACCTTATCGGCGATGCCGGTTGTGAATACGATGAAGAGAAAGCTAAAAATTACGCGTTAAAAAAGACTAGCCGTGATATCGAGCAAGGATTCCAAGGCTTTGAACACACCTTCAACACCGTCGCTAGCTCCCGTGGTGATTATCCCTTCACCACATTCACAGGCGGTTGTGATGAGACATTCTTCGGCTCCTTAGTTTGGTCCTTAGCCCTCAAAGTCAGAAAGAACGGACAGGGTCATAAAGGTCACAAGAGACCGGCTATTTTCCCGAAGCTTGTCTTCCTCTACACGAAAGACCTTCACGGAGAGGGAAAGCCGCTTCACTGGCTGTACAAAGAAGGTATCGAGTGCTCCGCCAAAGCCATGTATCCGGATTGGCTCTCTCTCGATATTCCGGATGAATCCTTAATCAAAGGAGCAGCCACGGATCACTTTGAGCCATCAATTGCCAAAGTCTTCCACAAATATCACAAATTCGGTGTCTCCCGCTGGTATCTCGATGAGAACAACTGTGTCAAAGAGAATCCGGAATGGGTTGACAGCATCATCTCTCCGATGGGATGCCGCGCTTACCTCTCCCCTTATTATGAGAGAGGAAAACTCAGCCCTGCAGATGAGAATGACCGTCCTGTCTTCACCGGCAGATTCAACGGCGGTGCTGTCTCTCTCAACTTGCCGATGATTTTAAGGAAAGCTCAGTTAGAAGGAAGAGATTTCTATGAAGTCTTAGATTATTACCTCGATGTCATCAACGGCATCCACATCAAAACCTTTGACTTCCTCTCCAAGATCAAAGCGACTTCAATCCCTGTCGCCTACTCTCAAGGAGGCTTTGCCTATCTCAAACCTGCTGACTCCATCAAGCCGTTAGTGGAAAGAGCGACTTTCTCTTATGGTTTCACCGCCTTAAACGAACTTCAAGAGTTATATAACGGCCACTCCTTATATGAAGAAAAAGATAATGAGAAAGCCTTTGCCTACGAAGTTCTGAAGCACATTGTCGCTTATGTTGATGATAAGAAAGCTCACTATGGAAAAGATATCCCGTATATCGCCGCCATTTACGGAACTCCGGCAGAATCTCTCTGCGGAACCCAGGTGGAACAGTTCAAGAGAAAATACGGAATCATTCCCAAAGTCTCAGATCGCGCTTACTTCACAAACTCTTTCCATATGCATGTCTCTGAAGAGATCACTCCGTTCCAGAAACAAGATGCAGAGTTCAGATACTTCCATCTCGCATCTGGCGGACACATCCAGTACTGCCGTTTCACTACTGGTATGAACGAAAATTACATCTCCCAATGTGTCGACCGCGCCATGAAGTTAGGTTATTACTTTGGTGTCAACATCGAAAAGAGCTACTGCAACGACTGCGGTGCTAAGATCGATGATGGAATCGACGTCTGCCCTGTTTGCCACAGCCACAACATCACTGAAATCAACCGTGTCTGCGGATACTTAGGTTATTCAAAAGTCTCTGGCGACACCAAGATGAATGATGCGAAGATGGCTGAAGTCCACGATAGAAAGTCGATGTAGCTATGAAAATCATCCGCATCGATCGCAACAACCAAGTCAACGGCACCGGATTGCGCGATGTAATCTGGTGCGCGGGATGTTCTCATAACTGCCCTGGATGTCAAAACAAAGAAGCTCAAAATCCCGATTTGGGAAAAGAGCTTTCTCAGGAGCATTTTGACATCTTAAAGGAAGACCTCTCTAAAGAAGAGATTGAAGGTGTCACCTTTTCTGGCGGTGAGGCGACCTTCCCATCTAACATCGATGAAGCCACCAAGATGATGGCATGGATTAAAAACCTCTTCCCGAACAAGACCATCTGGGTATACACCGGATTCTTATACGAAGAGATTGAGTCGCTTGAGATGATGAAATACATCGATGTCCTTGTCGATGGAAGATATGTCGAGAGCGAGAATCCAGGGCCAGGGCATCTCAAATGGAGAGGGTCTAAAAACCAGCGTGTCATCGATCTCAAAGAGACCAGAAGACAAGGAAAGATTGTCTGGTTAAAAGACTTCAACGGCAAATTCATTTACGAGAACGAAACAAATCAAGACTGATAGCGGAACTTCGGTTCCGCTTTTTTCCTCAATGAAAAACCGTGATTGATCTTACCTGTTTGAGCACCAAACGAGGTCTTTTCTTATAAATTCATTTCCTTAGCGAGTCTTATACAGATTTCTCGATCCTGTTTAAGCTGAGAATGAAGTTCGTTCACAGAGTTGAATTTCTGCTGAGGGCGGAGAAAAGAGAAAAATTCGACACGGATGGTCTTTCCATAAATTTCCTCATCAAAACCGAGAAGATACGTCTCGATAATAGAGGTAGAGAGAGGATCGATGGTCGGGTGATTTCCGACATTGGTCATAGAAAGATACGTGTGACCTAAGACAGATGTCTTAGTGAGATACACTCCCTCTTTCAGCTTGACTTTCAACGGTTCCACTTCGATGTTGACTGTTGGGAATCCGATTCTTTTTCCATTGTGTTTTCCAGCTTTTACTTCGCCGGTATAGAAGAAGGGATAAGAGAGAAGTTCTTTGGCTTTTTCTACATTACCATCTAAGAGAAGTCTGCGAATTCTAGACGAGGATATCTTTTCTCCGTCTTGTTCTTTTAACGATAAGATGGTGATTTCAATACCCTTTTCTTTCAAAGAGAAAAGGTCCTTTGCTTTTCCTTCGATATTCTTTCCAAAAGTGAAGTCTTCCCCAACGATAATCCTTGTGGGGGAGAGGGATTGAAGAAAAGAGAGGAAAGCTTCTTTGGAAGTGTTTTTGGTCTCTTCATCAAAAGGGAGGACAAGTTCACGAGAGATACCAAGCTCTTTTAGCTTCTCCTCTTTTTCATCTTCTGTGAGCAATAACCCGCCGCTTTTATGTGCGATTGAGTTGGCCATCGCGGAAGAGAATGTGAGGCAAGTGATTTCTCTCTGATCTTTTTTTGCCTCTTGAATCAGCTCTTGGTGTCCTAAATGAACACCATCAAAAAGACCGATGACCAAAGAGCCATTCACTTTCCATTCCGCGGTGATTTTTGTGTGCATGGTGATTATCTGTCGCATCTAGAGAAACCTCGATAGGAATAATATAATCCATCCTCTCTTCTTTGATAAAGAGAGAGGACTTCATCTTCAATTGTCAAAAAGACAAATTCATCGGAATAAGGAAGCGCGAGCGGATTACCGTTGATGAGCGCTTTTTTCTCCTCTTCTTTACATTCGTGGAAGACGTAAGAGCTAAACATCTCACGGATTGAGATGAGATTCTCATCCGTTAATTGATTCAGTTCTGTCGCCTCTTTGACATCATAGCTTCCGATTCTAGTTCTTCTAAGCTTAGAAAGAGAGCCGATTGTATGAAGCTTCTCTGCGATATCTCTTCCTAAGGAACGGAGATAGGTTCCTTTCGAGACTTCTGCTTCAAAGGTGAGAAAAGGATGCTGATATGATAGAAGGCGGATTGATGAGATATGAATCTGAATTGAGGGCGGTTTGACCTTGCTTCCTTCTCTTGCAAGATGATAAGCTCTTACGCCATCGATATGTTTTGCAGAATAAAGAGGAACTTCTTGAGTGCTCTTCCCTAAGAAAGAAGTAAGCGTTTCTTGTATTTTTGAAAGAGAAAGAGGTTGTACTTCTTCTTTTTTAATGATTGTTCCAGTGCAGTCAAGAGTGTCAGTCAACACGCCGAGTTCTAAAGTTGCGACATAGGTTTTCTTCTCATCATCAATCAGAGTAAAAAGCTTTGTCGCATCCGAAACACCGACAATCAACAAGCCAGTTGCAAAAGGATCCAATGTCCCTAAATGGCCGGCTTTTTTGAGATTGAAATCCCGTTTGATGACACTGTCGCAATCTTTGGAAGTATAGCCTTCCGGTTTATCGACAAAGAAGAAGCCCACTTTTTTCATCGTTAGGTAGATAGTATAATCATTCCAGCAGATAATTGCTAGAAAGGGGAACACAAATGAAACGGAAATCGACTTTCCTTTTTTTCACTTCTCTGCTCTTGCTCACCGGCTGTGGAACAAACAACGCCAAATCCGGTTACAACAAAATCTTAGAAACATTTGATCACGAGATAGAGAACAAAGATGCTTATCAGAAAAAATCGTGCATTTATGTGAAATATACCGCCGATAACTCTTTGGATTATTACTATGAACTCACCTATCTTTTCCAAGAGGAGGAAAAGCAGAATTACTTTAGATACAACGGAAAAAATGACACGCTCGAAGAAAGCGACAAAGCGATTTATTTGATGTATTACGACAAAGTGTGCCGCAATTCGGCCTATGGAAGGATCGGTTCATTATGAGCGAGTTATTAAAAATTGAAGCAATCAGCAAAGTCTTCCCGCTCTCTAGGAAACAGCGCCAGGAGAAAAAGACAGATGCGAAAACACTCTGTGCGCTCTCAAAACTCTCCCTTTCTCTTTCCAGCGGTGAAATCTACGGCCTTTTAGGTCCAAATGGAGCCGGGAAAACAACTGCTTTGCGTATCATCGCCTCTTTGATTGAACCTTCTGAAGGAAAAGTCCTCTATTTAGATAAAGATATTCAAAAGCAGATTGAAAATTATCGAAAACACATCTCATTTTTGACCACAGAGCTCAAACTCGATCCTTTCTTCACCCCCTCTTTCACTTTCACTTACATGAGTAGGCTTTACGGAGTCTCAGATGATGAGAGTGAAAAGAGAAAAGAAGAACTTTTCAAACGCTTTGGTGTCGACTCCTTTCAGAACATGAAACTCGGCGAGCTCAGCACCGGTATGGGACAAAAAGCGTCTCTTGCAATCGCATTATGCAACAACCCGGATATTATCATCTTCGATGAGCCGACCAACGGTCTTGATATCATCTCCTCAAAAGTTGTGGAGGATTTCTTGTTAGAAGAGAAAATGAAAGGAAAAGCGATTATCCTCTCCACTCACATTTTCTCTTTGGTAGAGAAGCTTTGCTCTCGAGTGGGAATCTTGCTTGATGGAAAGCTTGTCTTAGAAGGTTCGATGAAAGAACTGACCGCATCCAAGAATCTCGAAGAGGTCTTCTTCGATCTCTATGAGAAGGAGGAAAGAAGATGAAAAACGTATTCACCATTTTCAAAAAAGAGCTCATCCGTTTCTTCACCGATAAGCGGATTGTCTTCGCTCTCTTCTTTCCTGGCATCTTGCTGTTTGTTATCTACAATGTCTTAGGCGGGGTGATGAAAGACTTGATGGCCGGAGAAGATATCGAGCCTGGCACACAGTATCAGGTCTATTACAATGAGAACGAATCGAGTCAAAGGCCAGCGCTTGTCGATCTTGGTGCCTCTTATCTTTTCTCCACTGAGACAGACACGACCCTCACGCTTCAAAGTTATCCTTCAACAGATTTAGAGCAAATGAAAGAGAAAGTGAGAGATGGCGAGGTTCATCTTGTCTTATATTTCTCTGATCACTTCGACGAGTGGGTAAATGACCCCACAAAAAAAGGAGAAAACTGCCTCTCTTTCTTCTATGATTCTAACTCCACCATCTCCTCTCACCTCTACACGATCTTCACTTCTTTAGTACCTACCGCTTATCAAAATTACAGCATCAACCAGATCAATGGGGAATATGTAAACCCAGACTTAGCCACAAAAGAC
>JALFLX010000042.1 GCA_022774485.1 Bacilli bacterium | reverse complement strand
CATGGTCAACAGGCTTCACAGATTCTTCAAAAGATACATGTCACGCCATGGCTCGTATGACAGAGACGACATACAGGACTAGTGCAATCTCTTCAGTTTCATCTGGAATCACCACGGAAACGTCGCCGAAGCGGTTGTTGATTTCCTGGAAATTGCTATTTCGACGAAAAAAATCATCAAATATAGGTCAGTGATGGGCAAAAAAACTTAATTCATCGATTAATCTAGCAACCATGTGCAAACCAGTATTTATATCCATTTTTAATGTACTTTACGCATAACGGTTATGTTGCTTTTGAGCTGAAAAGTTTGTCATTTATAATTTTCGCATTAAATTGGAGGAAACCATATGAAAAAATTTAAAGTTTCACTTCTCAGCATGTTAGCTTTGTTCCTCGTCGGATGCGGAGGAACTTCCGAATCTGAGGCACAGCCTACAGAACCGCCGTTATCGGATGTTCAGGGTGACACTCAGAAGCCGACCGAACAGCCTACTGAAAAGCCGACTGAGAAACCGACTGAAGGACCTGCGACTGAGGCTCCTGCTACTGATCCAGCAACAGAGGCTCCTGCCACTGATGTTCCGACTGAACCTGCGACTGAAACTCCTACCGAAGAGCCTGTCACAGAACCTGAAGAGTCGTTTGCTGACCTTTGGGGTGATGCGATTGCGAATGAGATGTTACTCCGTCTCAATTATGTCATTCCTTATGTTGATCTCGGCGGAAAACCGAGTGCTGACTTCATCACCACTGGTGACTACGGCTCCACATTAGAACAACCTTATTTAGAAATTTCTGGCACCGCCACCTATGATGCTGCTACCCAGGGCGCTTTGTTCACTGAGTTTGATGCAGCTTTCGTTGCGGATGGATGGACTGTTGTCGCCGGTGCATCTTCTTATACTGCTACGAGAAATGACCTCGGATTAAAGGTTGTCATCTCAATCGATTCTGACTTCGGTATTGCCATGTTGCAGTGCACCTACTCAGAACCCTTTGATCCTAGTGTTGCTACTAGCTGGCCTCAGGATGTTTTAGATTCCTTTGCTAATTTAACGGATGGACATGAAGTTCCGTTCTTCTACATGGGAACAAAGGCTCCGACTGTCACTACTTCCTCTACTTCCTACACTTTCCGTATCGATGGTGGAACTTACAATGATCAGATTAAGACACTTGCTAAAGCTGCCTTTAACGGCGATGGTTGGACTGTCACAGATAACACTTCCACTTCCTCTTATAATTATGATGTCTTTGATGCTGTTAAGGACTTTGCCGATGGCTGCACTCTCACTGCCACTTTGACAAAGAGCAGTTCTTCTACCACTGCTAAAGCTCAGTTAGAGGTCACTCTCAGTGAAACTTGGAATCCGAACAAATATACGGATTGGACTGATGACATCAAGACTGAGATGAACACCTATTTCGGAGAGGTCTTACCTTATGTCTATTTGGGCACTGGTGCTCCGACTTGGAAATGGTATTACAACAACACTGAGTTTGATATCACTGGCGGCACTTGGGATGACCAGGTCTATGATTCTGTCTATACTCAGCTCCAGTTAGATACAGAACACAATTGGACTTATGTCGATGAGACTGATTATTACGGAGATGTCACTAGAAAATTCACTGGTGCTCCTGCTTCAGAGGGAGGTAGCACTTGGGGTGTTGAGCTTTACTCCACCTATTCTGGTAACATCATTATCGAGATCACGCACAAAGCTGGATTCACGCCTGATAGCGCTACTGATTGGAGCGCAGATATCTTAACTGAGTTCAACAACACGCTCGGTTCCTACACCATTCCGTACTTCTATGTCGGCGCAAACCCGACTGTCTCCACCGCTGGATCTTACACGGTCAAATTGAGCATTGGAACTTGGTATGATCAGATTGTCGATTTAGCAGAAGCTGCCTTCGCTGCTTCTTCGGATACATGGACTTTCACGAGAGGTTCTAATTCTTATGGTTCTACCTTCACTGCCACTTGCACTTTCGCTGATGGTACCTCCATCTTTGTCGCTTCTTCTGTCGACTCCTATGGAGCAGGTACGATCAACTTCTCTGTTCTTCCTGCAGCTAATACTGCTTGGGATGCAACTTGCGCTTCTGAAATCGATGCCTCTATCGATAATCACTCTGCGGATATCCCTTATGTTTTCCTCAACGCTGGAACTTATACCACTGAGTGGAAGACGAGCAGCTACAACGGTAGCTATCTCTTAGTCCAGGGTGGCGAATATCTTGAATTCCATCAGGCGTTATTTGAAACAACCTATGAAAATGCTGGTTGGACGGTCACTCCTAGCACCTCCACTTACGGCTCTTATGCAGAGAAAGAAATGGATGATGGCTGCAAGATCAAAGTCAAATACGACTGGAACTTTGTCGATATCTACGGCACTGGTACTACCGTTAAGTCATCTCAGCTCGACATCTTTATCACCGAGGCCTATGATCCTTCTAAATACACCGATTGGTCTGATGCTGTTAAGACAGAAATGACGACTAGATTAGGTGAAGTCATGCCTTATGTCTACCTCTCCTCTGGTACTCCTACTACTTCTTGGTCTAGCTACTACGGCGGATATCTCACTCTCAAAGGTGGCGCTTGGGATGATTCCATCATCACCAGTGCTGAGGCTGCCTTCTTAACTACTGATGGTTGGGAAGTTCAGACTGGTTCTAATCCTTATGGCAACCACTTTACTGCTCGTAAGATATTAGCTGACGGCGGTGATTTACGTGTCAGAATCGGACCTGATTCTTCCGATAATGCCACAATGGTCATCTACACTGAGACTGCTCCTACTTACACCACTACGACAGATTGGTCTAGTTCGATTAAGAATGTTCTTAGCACCAACTTTGGCGCCAGTGACTTACCGTACTTCGAAATCGGTAACAGCAGCGCTTCCGCTTCTTATAGCGCTACAAACCGCTGCGTAACCATCTCCACTTCTTCTTCCTCTTGGAACAACCAGTTCCTTGATAATGCTAAGACTGTCTTAGAAGCTGCTGGATATACTACCACCTTCTATATCTTCGATCCGTATCGTGGATATTACAATGAGACTGGTGTTTTAGAAGCCTATGGTCCTGCTTTAGATGGCGGAACTTTCCGTATCCACTTAGATGTCAGCGGTCTCTATGTCTACTACTCTGAAAAATATGAAGCTCCTGCTGAGGAAGCTGATCGTGTCTGGTCCGATGATATTCAGACCTTGATGACCACCAATCTCAACGGCCGTCTCATCCCGTACTTCTACTTAGGTAGTAATGTCACTGGCTCTTGGAAAGCAGGCGATTCTTGCTTGACTCTCACTTCTGCCCTTTGGGACAACCAGATGTACGCGGATGCCAAAGCTGCCTTAGAAGCTGACACCAACTTGACCTGGACATGTGCTTATCAGATGATCAGCGGAGTGAAAACCTTAGTCTGCACTGCTGCAGATCCTGATGATTCCACAAAATCCTATCAGGTCAATGTCTACCCTGATTCCTATGATGCCCGCTATCCGTCTCAGTGGGCTGTCGTTGAAATCTTCTACTTCTAAGTCCTCTGACTAATTTATAAAACTCCTCTTGAGGGATTCCTTGAGAGGAGTTTTTCTTTGCTGAAATGAATATTAAAAAAAGATTGAAAAAAGAATTTAACAAATCAGTTGTAAAACCGCTTACATTTTGTTGGATAAATTTGATTTCAGTTGTTCAAAATTAAAAAACATTTAAATGTTCTATCTATAAATAATATATATAAATAATAAATATAAGTTTATGATCATTTAATAAATCAAATTGAAATTTCCTGATTTTAAAATCAGTTTCAATCTTCTTCCTTTTCAATAAGACATTTATAATTTTTGCATTGTTTATGGAGGTAACAACATGAAGAAATTGAAAGCTTCACTTCTCAGCATGTTAGCTTTGTTCCTCGTCGGATGCGGAGGAACTTCCGAATCTGAGGCACAGCCTACAGAACCGCCGTTATCTGCTGACACTGAGAAACCGACTGAAAAACCTACTGAGAAACCCACTGAAAAACCGACAGAGAAGCCGACTGAACAGCCTACAGAGGCTCCTGCCACTGATGTTCCAACTGAACCTGCGACCGAAACTCCTACTGAGGAGCCTGTCACAGAACCTGAAGAGTCGTTTGCTGACCTTTGGGGTGATGAAATCGCTGATGAGATGATGCTCCGTCTCAACTATGTCATTCCTTATGTCACTCTCGGTGGTAAGCCAAGCGCTGACTATATCACCACGAATGATTACGGTACTTCACTAGATCAACCTTACCTTGAAGTTTATGGCACCACAACTTGGACTGCTGCGACTAAGGGTACATTCTTCACGGAGTTCCAGACTGCGTTCACTGCCGATGGATGGACTGTTGCAACTGGTGCTTCTGTTTACACAGCGACTCGCGATGATTTGGGATTGAAGGTGGAAGCTTCTATCGATGACATGGAGTTAGCTACCTTAAAGTGCACCTACACAGAACCTTTTGATCCTAGCATTGCAACAGCATGGCCTCAGGATGTTTTAGATTCCTTTGCTGATTTAACGGATGGACATGAAGTTCCGTTCTTCTACATGGGAACAAAAGCTCCGACTGTCACTACTTCCTCTTCTTCCTACACCTTCCGTATTGATGGTGGAACTTATAATGATCAGATCGAGACACTTGCGAAAGCTGCTTTCAATGGCGACTCTTGGACTGTCACTGATAACACTTCTACTTCCTCTTATGATTATGATGTCTTCGATGCGACCAAAGACTTTGCCGATGGTTGTGCTCTCAAGGCTACGTTGACCAAGAGCGGTTCTTCCTCTACTGCTAAGGCTCAGTTAGAAGTCACCATCAGCGAAGCTTGGGATCCGACAAAATACACAGATTGGCCGGATGATATCAAGACTGAGATGACCACTTATTATGGTGAGGTCTTGCCTTATGTCTATTTAGGAACTGGTGCCCCTGTCAAGAATTTTTATTCTTCCTACAGCAACGAATTAGATTTAAAGGGTGGTACTTGGAACGATGCTGTTTTAGATAGTGTCAACACTCAACTCCAAGCCGATACAGAACACACTTGGACCTATACAGATGAGACTGGTTCTTACAGCACGAGGAGAGTCTTTATCGGAACTCCTTCTGATCCGACAAAGAACAGCTGGAAGTTGAAGCTCTATAAAAATTACAGCGGATATATCATTCTCGAAATCTTCCAGACTTCTGTTTGGAATCCTGCTTCTTGCTCTGATTGGGAAGATGATCTCAAGACTGAGATGACTACGAACTTCGGCGAAGTTGTCCCTTACTTCTATTTGGGTACTGCAACTCCTACTTGGGCCTGGTATTCAAGCAACACCGAGTTAGATATCACCGGTGGTTCTTGGAATGACCAGGTCTATGATTCTGTCAACACTCAACTCCAGGCTGATACGGAACACACTTGGACCTTTGAAGATGAGTATGACTACTATTACGACGATAGTGTTAGAGTGTTCACGGGTGCTCCCGCTGTTGCTGGTGCAAGCACTTGGACCATCAAACTCTATGAGAATTACTCCAGTAAGATTCTCGCTGAGATCACTCATAAAGAAGGTTTCAAACCGAACTCTGACACCGAATGGCAGACTGAGACCTTAAATGCGTTCACTTCCAACCTTGACGATCATAAGATTCCGTACTTCTATATCGGTAACACAGTCACAGTCAACATTTCCAATCCTTATGGCGTTGATTTAACTGGTGGACCTTGGAGCAATGATGTCATTCCGCTCGCTGAAGCTGCTCTTGATGCGGATACTGTTCTCTCTTGGACACACACCACTTCAACTGATTCTACTGGTAAGACTTCGCTCACCGCTTCTGCAACTGCTGCTGATGGTTGTGTCATCGATTTGAAGATTGCTCCTTCTAGCGATAAGATCAAAGTCACAGCGACTTATTGTCCGGCTGGAACTGACCACTGGCTTGATGATGTTAAGACTGCGATTAACAGTTACACTGGAAATCACGACCATGCTGATGAGGTTCCCTATGTTTACTTCAACAACCCAGCTCCGACCGCTACTGAAAAGACAGATCATCTCTTGATTCAGGGTGGTGCCTATGTGGACGGAGATCAGGATAAGTTCAATGCGGTTTACGGCGCTGCTGGTTGGACTTTGACTTCGAAAGGTTCTTCCTGGGGTGATTATGCTGAGAAATTATTCGATGATGGCTGCAAGATTAGAGTCATGTATGACTGGAACACTGTCGATGTCTATGGCACTGGCACTTCTATCAAGTCCTCTCAGCTTAAGATCTATTACACCGAACCAAATCCTCAGAACGGAAGCTGGTCCACTGCGATTCAGACTGAGATGACCAATCGCTTCACTGAAGTGATCCCGTTTGTCTATCTCAACTCTTCTGCTCCGACAATGGGTTCTTGGAGTTCCACTTATAGAAGCATTAAGATCACCGGTGATGTTTGGGATGATCAGATTCTCACCTATGCTTCAGACGCCTTCAGCGGTCTCACTGAGTGGGAGACTCAGACTGGCAAGAATCCGTATGGTAAAGTGTTTGCTGCCCGTAAGTTCTTAGCCGATGGTTCTTCAATCAGAGTCATCGTCGCAAAAGATGGATCTTCTGCCACTGCGAAGGCATGCATGCAGATCTTCCTTGATCCTGCCGCCACTGCTACGACTGAGACTGATTGGAGCGATTCTGCAAAAACAACCATGCAGACGTACCTCAACGGTAATGTCATTCCGTTCATGTATCTCGGTACATCGAACGCTAGTCTCACTTATGATTCTTCTAGCAGATGCCTCAAGATCGATCATCCTACTACCTTCTCTAGCTGGAAGAACCAGTATCTCGATGCAGCGAAAGCTGCCTTAGATGCAGATGGTTATACTACCAAGCTTAACTTCTTTGATCCGTATCGCAGTAACTGGGATGAAGGCATGGTCTTAGTAGCTACCAAAGCAGTCGCTGGTGGAACAATCAGCATTCACTTAGACTACAGTCTCTGCTTAGTCTCCTACGCTGCAGAATACACTCTCCCCGCCGAAGAAGACCAGGTTTGGTCTAGTGATGTCACTACTGCTCTTAACAGTACCATCGGTGGAAATACAATCCCGTATCTCTATCTCGGCGATGAAGTCAAAGTCACCACTGGAACTGATAAGGTTACCTTAACTGGTAACACTTGGGGTGATCAGTTCTTCGATAACGCCATCGCTAGCTTCACTGCTGACACTACAAAGACTTGGACTTATGCAAAGGCTATCATCAACTCAAAACAGACTCTTGTCTTAACTGCAGTTGATCCGAACGACGCTACCAAGATGATTCAGATCAATATCTACGCTAGCTCTTATGATTCTACTGGCAGATACCCGATGAAGTGGGCTGTTGTTGAAATTAGCTACGTTGATGCATTCTAATTAATGATAAAAACCGCTTGTGTATTCACAGGCGGTTTTTATCATGCCATTTTTTTAAGATAACACAGAGTTTCATCGTCATCGCCATCATAATTAATAGAACGACAATCCGCAGCGGTATGGATGTCACAGAAGCGCTCGCTCTTTCCGATGCTTATATCCAGCGATGCGAGCTTGCTAGCGAGGAGAGCACTATTCGAAATTTGAACTATTTGATGGTGATTGACTATGCCGAAAAGGTTCATAAGATCCGCTTTGGACAAAATCCATCCAAACTGGTGTTAAGTGTCTCAAAGTATATTCAACAGCATCTTTCTGACCCGATTAAAGTGCAGGATTTAGCGGATGCTCTCTACATGGGAAGAAGTAGACTCTCGACGAATTTTAAGAAAGAAACAGGGATCAATCTCTCTGACTACATCATGATGAACAAAATCGATGAAGCTAAGAGACTGCTCCGTTACTCTGATAAATCAATTACCAGCATCGCCGGGTATTTAGGCTTCGCAAATCAGAGCCATTTCACGAAAGTCTTCCGCCAATATGCAAATCACACTCCTTTAGAATATCGTCAGCTTCACAAACGTTAATTTCGATTTTATACTACCATCCGTTCTCGTTATGATAAAAACTAGAATCATTATTTCTTTATGAAAAGATACTTCCCACGGGAAATGTCGAAAAATATCGAAAATTCGCTTCTTTACAAAAGGATTTTGATATACTTTTCCTAGCGAGGAATTTATGGGATTAACGAAATTTATCATTGACATAGCAGTCAAAAATCAAAAGATCGAGTCGTTTCAAAATTACCTTTTTATCGGTCCTCATCCTGATGATATCGAAATCGGGGCAGGAGCGACAGTTTCAAAGCTGAAAAAGCTCAACAAAAAGGTGACTTTTCTCATTTGTCTCGACGGCCGGTTTGGGAAAGAGAATCTCAAAGAAGATATCTCTTCCGAAGAACTCGCCAAGATTCGAAAAGAGGAATGCTTGAAATCCGCTTCTCTTCTAGGAGTGGATGAGTGTCTCTTCTTAGATCTCTGCGATGGAGGACAGTACACTGAAAGAGAGCTTCTTCAAGGGATTGCTAGGATCATCAACCAGGTGAAACCAGATATCATATTCGCGCCAGATCCTGATATCATCTCCGAGTGTCACGTTGATCATCTCCGGGTTGGAAAGGCGGCAAAGGAACTTGCCAACTTTGCAAATTATAAAGAAATCTTCCAGACGTATTTACCCGATGGAATGCAAGTAAATGATGGAATCTCAATCGAGGCGCTCGCTCTCTATTTCACTAACAAACCGAACAAGTATGTCAGGACCTATGGTCACTTTAAGAAACAGCTAGAAGCCATCTACTGCCACGCATCACAATACCCGAAAGGAGCCCCTCAGACAAAGTCGATTGTCACTTATCTCAAAGTGAGAGGAGTCGACTTCGGCTTACGGAGATTCTCCATCCCTGCGGAAGGCTTCCGCATGATGAACAAGATGAGGATGCACTGCTTACCAGAAGCATCAAAATAAAGGAACTACGCTCATGAACGAAAAAGACAGAACTCTAAAGAAGAATTTATGGATGTACCCTTTAGGTACCATCGGAAGAGATATGATTTATGCTCTCTTCAACAGCTTTATTCTCACCTACATCCTGCTTACAAGACAACTTGACAACGCGCAGCTTGCCGCTGTCACTGCCATCATGATCGGCGCTCGTATCTTCGATGCGGTTAACGATCCGATTATGGGCTTCATCATTGAGAAGACTAGAACCAGATGGGGAAAATTCAAGCCGTGGCTCTTAGCTGGTATCCTCTCCACTGCTGGTGTCATTATCACTATCTTCAACACCACACTTCAAGGATGGGGATTCATCGCCTTGTTCGGTGTCATCTACTTCCTTTATTCCATCACATACACCATGAGCGATATCTCTTATTGGGGAATGATTCCCTCCCTCTCAAGCTCACCTGATACTAGAAATCAATTCACCTCAAGAGCGGTCTTATTCGCTGGTATCGGCGGTACCTTAGCCGGAATGCTCATCCCGATGTTCACGGTCGGTAAATCATCATTGACCGGATCGATTCAATCCTCTTACGGTATCATTTCTATCATCATCGCTGCCTTAGCTATCCTCTTCATCTGTTTTACCCTCTTTGGTGTTAAAGAATCCAAAGAGGCGATGGAAGTCAAAAAGGATGTCAAGAAGACAAGCACCAAAGACATCTTAAGGACCATTGTTAAAAACAAACCGCTTCTTTGGATCATCATCGCTTTCATCTTCCAGCAGATCGGAAACAGCTTAGCAGCCGGCGGTATTGCCTCTACTTACATCTACTTCCAGTATGGATATGAAGGCGGATATTACTCCTTGTTCTCCACCATCGGTGTCGCAGCCACTGCCATTCTTATGATCTTCTATCCGATGATCTCCAGAAAAATCAACAGAAAACCCTTGATGACAATCATGCTCTTTGTCGCTCTCTTCGGCTATCTTTTGATGGGACTCACTGCCTTTAGCTTCCTCAACTCCAACATGGTCGGCTTCTGGATCTTAACGATCGGGTACATGCTCTCCAACTTCGGACAATACGGTTTCTATCTTGTCATGATGATCTCTATCATGAACACTGTCGAATACAACGAATACATCTCCGGCGAGCGTGAGGAAGCCATCATCACCTCTGTCCGTCCCTTTGTCACCAAGATGACCTCTGCGATTGTCGTCGGCTTAACTTCTCTTACCTACGTTATCTTCCACGTCGTTGAGAACACGAATAGAATTTCAGAACTTGAGCAGCAGGCGACGACAGGCGTGATCGATGAAGCGACCAAACTTACTGGAATCAACGCTGTCATCTCAAGTATCGACAACGGTCAGAAACTCGGCCTCCTCTTCGCGATGATTCTTCTCCCTCTGATCTGTATGTTAATTTCCTACTTTGTCTATCAAAAGAAATATCCGCTCGATGAAAAAGAGTATGATCGCATCTGCTCTGAAATTGAAAAGAGAAAAGAAGTACAAGACACTCCGGAACAAGTCTCTGAATAACTTCTACTTGATGAAAAGCTCCTTTGAAAGAACTGAACCCCATTTAGTTCATGAAAGAGGAGCTTTTTCGTTGCAATACATCTGCAACGAATCACCTTTTCGTTGCAAGAGTGGTGCAACGAATCTATAATCGTTGCACAACAAATGG
>JALFLX010000006.1 GCA_022774485.1 Bacilli bacterium | reverse complement strand
ATTCAATTGCTCACTATGAGATTCTCTTGAAACGGATTTTGAGAAATAAAGAAGGCTCTGTCCTGTTTCACTGTGCGGATGGAAAAGACCGCTGCGGAACTGGTGTCGCTTTGTTCTTATCTGTCCTCGGTGTTCCAAGAGAGACTATCTTCTACGATTATCTCAAGACAAACGAGTACACCAAAGCGAAGGCGGACGCAAGAGAGAAATATCTTAGAGAAGTTTGCCACATGGAAGATGAGATTGTGATTCAATCGGTTCGCACTGTCGCTGGTGTCAGAGAGAATTATTTAAAAGCTGCGTTTGATACGATTGACAATAAGTTCGGTGGCTTTGATTCCTATCTTCACAATCAGCTCCATTTTACCGATGAGATGATTCAGGAGATGAGAGACAATTACTTGGAATAACAAAGAAAAGAGTTCAGCTAGAATGCTGAACTCTATTATGTTGATAGATTATTCTGTGTTCCAATTTAATAAAGATAATTAGAGTGGTTTCTGCTTTTATTTTTTTGATTTTGTACCGTAAACAATCAGGAATAGATATGAGATTATTTGTCCTCTTCTTCTATCTTTTTACAAAGGACACGGGAGACAGCACCGTTTTCATCAATTGCGATGACTTTGATTTGAACTCCTTCAAAGGTGAGAATGTCGTTTACTTTGGCAAAGTGGTCTCCTAAGAGTTCTACGATGAAGCCCGCGACTGTGAGGTAATCGGTGTTGACGTCTTCAAAAGGAATCTCAAAGAGATCGCAGAAATCTTCTACTGTGACAGTTCCATCGATGATGTAAGAGTGATCTTTTCTTTCTACGATAGGATCGTTAGGTCGATCTCTCTCATCCCAGATTTCGCCGACAATTTCCTCTAAGATATCTTCCATGGTGAGAATACCATCTACTCCTCCGTACTCATCCATGATGATGGCGAAGTGTCTTTTTTTCTTTTTGAAGATTCTCATGATGTCGTTGATCTCTTTTGACTGCGGGAAGCGGAGCGGTTCAATGAGTAGTTCATCGAGATCAATTTCTTCTTGATTGAGGTATTTTGCCATCAAGCTTTTCACAGTGATGAAACCGATGATGTTATCGATGGTGTTTTCGTAGACTGGAATTCTTGAGTGGCGGAAAATCTTTCCTTCTTTGATAATCTCTTCAATATCATCATTTTTATCGATGGCGATGATGTCGACGCGAGGTGTCATGACTTCTTTTGCTTCGGTTCTTGTATATTTGATGGTCTCATGAAGCATCGATGCTTTCTCTTCATCGACAGAACCTTGGTTTTCAATATCATCTACCATCTCGTGTAAGTCATCCTCTGCAATTGAGACATCTACGACATTTTTTGAAAAGAGTCTAGCGAGTAGGTCAGCGAGTTTTGCAATCGGGAAAGTGAGCGGTGTGAAGAGATAAATCAAAAATTTGATGACACCGCTGTAAAGGATGGATAGCTTCAAATTGATTACCTTGCTGATTGATTTTGGAACAATTTCTCCAAAGGTGATCTTCATCACTAAGACAACCATTGAGGCCACAAGGCCCCAAGTGTCAGAGAGCGCAAGGACATTTGGATGATCCGATAATAAAAGCATACAAAGGTTGACACCGAAGAGAGTAGCAACAGAGTCAAGACCAGCATTGACCATATCGTTGCAGAAAAGGATGGTGGCGATGGTTCTATCGTAGTGCAGCGCAAGCTCCTTTCCACGCAAAATCTTCTTCTCTTTTTCAGGTGATTTCTCCAAGGCGCTCTTAAAACGGAACTGGTCGACAGAACCGTAGGCCATGTCTGCACTTGAGAAGAAGAAACTCAAGCACAAGAAGATGACAAGAACGATCGCATAGATCACAAGGAGGACTTCTCTGTTCATGCTTCTTCCTCCAAGGAACTATCTTCTGCGATGTCATCTACGAGCTGCTCTAGGATATCCTCCATGGTGATGATACCTAAAACTTTATCGCCTTCTTTGACAATGCCAAGATGTACTTTCTCGCTGTTTAACGTGTGAAACGCCGTGTCGAGTTCTTCCTCTGGAGAGAGGAAAATTGTCGGCTCTAAAATCGAAGGGATAGAGAGATGAGGGTCTTCCATAACCTCTTTGAAGTAGATGCGGAGGACTAAGATTCCGATGATGTTATCTTTGGTTTCATCGTAAATCGGAAGACGAGAAAACTCCGTCTCTTTTACAACCTGATTGATTTTTTCGACAGTCAATCCTTCAAGAGGAAGCATCACCGCTTCTTCTAAAGGAGTGTAATAATTTCTGGCCTTCTCTTTGTCGAAGTCCATGATACGATCGAGAATCTCTTTCTCATCGCTCTCAAAGAGCTTTTCAGGTTCTTCTTCTGTCTCTTCTAAAATCATGTCTTCTTCGTTGATCGCATCGTCAACTTGATGGAGTAAATCCTCTTTCGAGAGAATGTTTTCATCTTTGACATGGAAGAGTTTATGGATTCCTTTTAATAGAGAGCGGAAGAGGAAAACAAAGGGATATAAAATAAAAGAGAACACAAGCAGAGGGAAACACATGATTCTTGCCATCTGATTTGGTATCGCTTTGGAAATCATCTTCGGAATGGTATCGCAGATAATGTAGACTAAAAAGCCCATGACGACAGTGGATAGAATCGCTTCGATACCTCCAGACCATCCGTTGTTCTGGCAAATTTGATAGAACAGCAACGCGGAGAGGAAAGAAGAAACCGTTGCGATGGTGTTCTGCATGATTAGAATCGTCACTAAAGTATCATCGAATTTATCGACGAGATACGTGATCGCTTTCGCATGCTTCTTTCCTTTGTCGGCTTCGGCGCGGAAGTGATATTTATTGCAGTTGGTAAAAGCATTCTCGCTGGCTGCGAACATGCCGTTGACAACTAATAATATTCCGATGATAATCCAACACACATAACTGGGCATTCCCCAGATGAGGTTAGATGAAGATTCGCTATTTTGATATATAAGGCGCGATATACCGCTGTCTGATAGGTCCATATACGGGAGTATTGTATCAAAATTAACACTAAAAATATAGATGGTTCAGAGTGGTAGAAGAGAACACTCTCTATCCTTATTTATATATATGAGAGAAAAGTCTCTTTCAGAACCCTCGGAAAATGGAATTCTCTTCCAGTTAGGGCAATTTCTCCTTGTATTTCACTTTGCCATGTGGTAACATTTTTAAGCACGTTTTTCGCAAGAAATTATTTTATTGTGCTTTATAGGAGGTGAATGTTATGTCCAGAACATGCCCTGTCACAGGAAAGAAGCCGATGTCCGGTAAGAATGTCTCTCACTCTATGAGACACACCTGCAGAAGATGGAATGTCAATATGCAGACTACCACTATCGTTGTCGATGGCAAGAAGCAGAAGATTAGAGTCTCCGCTGCCGGCTTACGCACTTTGAGAAAGAACGCTAAGGCAAAAGCTCCTGTCGCTGAAGAAGCGAAGTAATCTCCTATTTGGATATTGTTTGATTGAAGGTGGAAACACCTTCTTTTTTCGTGAAAAAAAGATAGCGTTATCGATACTACTATTAAAAAATTGATTTGATTAAGTTTTAGCCAACAAATTCCAAAACTCGTAAGTTTTGAAAGATGGTTATTGTATGCCATAGCGAAAATCATCAAAAAGAAAATCCCGTCTAAAGAGAACGTGAAGTAATGTTCTGTTTCAAGGCGGGACTTTTCATATGAATTAGAAGTAGAAGTTTTCTCTGACAAGGACTTTCTCTTCTCCTGGCATCAGGTTGATGACTCCGTATTTGTCCTTGAATTCAATAAGCTCTTCTCCTACAGGATCTGTCAAGTTAAGCCATGGTTCGATGCAGATTATCTTGGACTTTCCAGGATGCCATAAGACAAGGTTGTTGATGCCTTCAAAGGAAGTTGCACAGACTTTTTGATTGGTTTCTTTCTCTACAAGTGTGACATAGCGAGACTGGATTCCTTTTAAGAGGAGAGAAAGATCATCTTTTAAAAGCGGATTGTCTAAGTCAAGCTTTGTTCCACTTCCAAAGGACATCGTTTTTCCATTTAAAGCGCCATCTTCTTCCTGAAGAAGAGCTGTGAATTCCTCTTCTTTTTCAAAGAGGAGGTAATGATCTTCTACCGGTTTTGTAAGTGCGAAGGAATCGTGTCCTCCATAGGAGAAAGGCATGATTTGATTACCGGTGTTCTTGATTGTGTAGACCATCTTGATTCCTTCTTCAATTCGATATTCGACTTGGAAAAGAAAGTGGAAAGGATAACGAAGCAGAGTTTCAGGCGTGTCTTGTAAACCGAGAGTGATTGAATTTTCTTTCTTGTCAATGACAGTGAATTTCATTTCTCTTGCAAATCCGTGTCTTTTCTCCTGGTAGAATTTTCCATCGACTCTCATCCTGCAAAGACCGGCAAAGGGAAATAGAATTGGAGCGTGTTTGTTCCATAGTCCGTTTTCGCCTTGCCAGAGTCTTTCTCTACCGTCTTTGATGATAGAGGAGAGCTCTGCTCCAAGCTCATCGATACTGACTTGAAAATGCTGATTGTTGATGTGTTCCATAATGACCTCCTAAAATGGAATGGAATGGGTGACGAAGAGATTGATGAGAAGAAGGAGACCAACAACTCCTTCTAAGAAGAGATAAACCCACTCATAGAGAGCAAAGTCGTTGAGCTTTGGCTTTACATAATAGACAGTTCCGTTCTCTTCCGTTTTATCCATTTTGGCCCAGTTGAAGAGGCGAGGGTTAAAGAAAGAGAAGAAAGAGAGAATGCTTAGAAGGAAGAAAATAATGAAGATTGGAGTGGAATAATTAGCTTGTCTCAAGGTGAATGATGGTGCAAAGGGGATGATTCCAGAAAGGAAGGTGGATAAAAAGAAAAGAGCGAAGCCAGATAAGGATAAAGATAAGTGCGCTTTATAGTAGCGAAACGGAAGAATGTTTCCTAGGGTCAAACAGAAGAATGAAAGTGGGAAAAGAATCGCAAGGAAGACTTCATATGCGGTGAAAGGAGTGGAGAGGAAGAAGAAGCATTCTCCAGAGAGGATGAGGATTGTAGAGATAGAAAGGGAGAGGTATAAGAACATCCTCTGAGTCATCGTTGCGTTGGCGTAGAACTGAAAACCGAAGGAATTTAACAGGGAGTTTCTCTCTTCTTTTCTCACTCTGCGATTGGAGAGAAAGAGCAGGATGAGATAGAAAAGAAAGACGAGAAGTCCGATGGTGAGAAAGCCAAACGATAGAGAGTAGTTCATCTTCGCACCCCTTGATGAATCTTTGCTAAGGCTTCTTTCTTATCTTCTGCTTTGAAGTAATAGGAGCCTGCGACTAAGAAGTCAGCTCCGTATTCAAGACAGAGAGGACCGGTGGTATCGTTGATTCCACCATCGACTCCGATGAGATAAGAAGCGTGGCTTTCTTTCTTTCTCTTTGCTAAAGCGGCGATTTTCTCTTCGCTTCCGACAATGTATTTCTGTCCTCCTTTTCCAGGGACAACAGACATGATGAGAATCTCATCAACAAGGTCGAGATATGGGAAAAGAAGTGAGATATCACTTTCAGGAGAGAGGGCAAGACCGATTCTTCTCCCAGGATATTTTTCTTTCATCAAGAGAAGTTGTTCTCTTCCCTCTTTTCCTAAGGATTCGACATGGATGGTGACTTCTTCGCTTCCTAACTGGAAGAAAGAATCCATTTGTTCTAACGGGTTATTCACCATCAGGTGCACATCGAAAGAGATTTGATCAAAATATGGTTTTAAGCTTTGAAAGATCGGCTGTCCAAAGGAAATAGAAGGGACAAAGTTTCCATCCATGACATCGAAGTGTGCGCTATCGATATGAAGAGAAATCATCTCTTCGACTGCTTCTCCGAGGTGGAGAAAATCACAGGCTAACAGAGAGGGTCTGATCACAGTTTCTTTTTCCATCGTTCATTCTCCTTCACTTCTTCTAAAATTTTTATATAGTTCTGATACGAATCTTCGGATAGTTCTTTTCCGATTTCTTCTCTCACGTGACAGCCTTTGCTCTGAGGGAGGTGGAGGCAGTCTGTGAACTGACATTTGTCTTTATAGAGGGCATAACCTGGAAAACAGGAGGCTAAATCAAGACGGGTCATCTCCTGAAGCTCAAGGTCTGAGAAACCGGGAGTGTCAAAGAGAAAACCATCAGGATAGGGAAGCAAGATCACTTCTTTGGTGGTGTGTCTTCCGCGTCCAGAGTTGACATACAAGGCATCGACTTTTCTGGTGAAGTCAGGGTAGAGAGAGTTGAGAAGAGACGACTTTCCGACACCGGTCTGACCGACAAAGGCGATGGTTTTCCCTTTGATGTCTTCTTTGAGCTTCGGAAAGTCTAAGGATGTTTCATCGTGGGTGTTGAGGAAATAGACTGGGAAATTGATCTTCTGATAGTCGTCCATTCTCTTCTTCAAGGCGTTGAATTCTCTTTTCTTCAAAAGGTCAGCTTTGGTTAAGACAATCGATGCTTTGATGTGAGAGGAGAGGATTAAGGATAAGAATTTGTCTAAGAGATAGCTTGAAAAAGCGGGCTGGATACAAGAGACTAAGACAAAGATTTCATCCGCATTTGCTAGGCGGGGTCTCTGGAGCGTATTTTTTCGCGGGAGAATCTTCTCGATAAAGAGAGCCTCATCGAGTGAGACATGGTCGCCGATGAGGATTCTTTCCTCGCGAAATTTGACTTTCTTCCTGGTGGGAGAAAGGGAATAAACACCCTCGCTAGGATCGTAGAGCTGATATCCGTTTGAGGTGCTTGAGAGGACAATCCACACTTTATCGCTCATGTCTTTCCTCTTCTTTTCTATTTTCTTTCGCAGCTTCTTTCAACGCTTTTTTCTGCATCTTTTCCTCTTTCTTTCTCTTGCGCTCAGAGGAGTGGAAGAGGTTGAAGAAGAAGGAGGAATGTTGCTCTAAAAGCTCCGGGTTACGGATGATTCTCTCGAGTTCTTTTCTCATGTTCTCCGCAGAGGGATAACGGTCTTTGGGATCTTTGCTGACCGCGTTGTAGATAATTTTCTCGATGATATCCGGAGTCTTCGGATTGAATTTTTTGATGTTCGGGAATTTCTCTTTGATCTGCATCATGGCGACTTGGACTTGACTGTCAGCGTCGAAAGGAACTCTTCCGGTGATCAGTTCAAAGAAGGTGATTCCCATAGAATAGACATCGCTGCGAATCGTCGCTGGACAGCCGTCTGCAACTTCAGGAGCGATGTAGTGGACAGATCCGACAATGACCTCAGAGCGGGTGACGTGGGAAGCGTTTTGGAATGTGGCGATGCCGAAGTCTCCAAGCTTGATTGTGCCATCGCTTGTCAAGAAGATGTTCTGTGGCTTGATATCCCTGTGGATGACTCCGTGGGAATGTGCGTACATGACAGCGCTGCAGAGCTGATACATGATGTCAGTGGCTTCTAAGAAAGAGAACTTCCCGCGGACATCGAGGACTTGTCTCAGATTTTGACCATTGACAAATTCGTTGACCATATAGGGCAAATTATTATAGGTTCCGACATTGACAACTTTGACGATGTTCTGATGGTTGAGGCTCGCAGCAGCTCTTGCTTCTCTCTCGAAGCGATTGAGATTCACTTTGTTTGCAGCGGTCTCTTTCTTCATCATCTTCAAAGCGATATCTCTGTCGTTGATTAAGTCGTGGGCTTTGTAGACAATCGCCATGCCTCCTTCTCCTAAGCACTCTAAAACTTTATAGCGGTCGTCGATAATCTCGTTGATTTTGATGTCGTCTCTCATATCATTTCTCCCAAAGGACAACTGCGACATTGTCATTACCGCCGTGTTCAAGCGCTAACTGAATGAGCTCTTTGGCCTTTTCTTCGATGGTTTCTTCTTTCTCAAGGACCATCTTAATCTCCTCATCGCTGACCATGTTAAAGAGACCGTCTGTGCATAAGAGGAGCTTGTCGTAAGAGTCGTTTGGAATGAAGAATTCTTCGTAATTTGACAAAGTTGCGTTGAGGCCGACTGCGTTTGTCAAAATGTTTCTTTGGGGATGGGTCTTCATCTCATCTTTGTCGATCCTTCCGGTTTCAAAGAGAAGTTCGACATAGCTTTGATCCTTGCTGATCTGAGTGAGGCCGACTCCTTTTTTGAAGGAGTAGACTCTGGAGTCTCCGACAGAGAAGATGGTAGTTCCATCCTGCCCGATCAAGGCAGCGGATTCGGTGGTGCCCATCTCTCTATATTCATCGCTTGAGATAGCCATCTTGTAGATTTGTTTATTGGCATCTTTAGAGTTGTTGACTAAGAAAAGATGAGAGCGGAAACGGTTGAAGGTGTGTCTGGCTTTTGCAAAGGAGTAGGAGAGCGTATCGACAACAAGCTTGCTTGCCACCTCTCCTTTTCTGTGACCGCCCATGCCGTCAGCAACCAAAAGGAGCACGCCGTATTGGCTTTTAGCCGAGTAGGC
>JALFLX010000002.1 GCA_022774485.1 Bacilli bacterium | reverse complement strand
CTCAGTGAAATTTTCGGGTGGGAACTTCCAGTCTATTATCTCTATGTCATCTTAGGTGGAGTGATCCCTCTCTTCTTTTGTGAAGACATGATTTCCATCATCGCTCCCTTTTCTTTTGGCTATTTCACTGTTTCTTTAAAGCACCAAAATGTCAATGAAGGAGTAGGTGTGACATTGTTTACGCCTGAATTTATGATTCATCTCTGGATCTTAATCGCCTTAATTGCCCTTTGCTTTATCACAAGATTTATCTTCGATTATAAAAAAGGAAAACGAATTCACGCTTCAAAGAATATGCTCGGCTTCTTGATTCTTGCCTTGACTTTTATCCCGGGTGGATTATTCACTGAAAAATACGGAATTCACAGCGTCTTGTTCGGGTTAGGAGTTGTCGCTTCTTTTGCAATACCATATTTTTCCGCCTACTTCTTAGTCGATTTTGAAAAAGAGAAGAAAGTTTATTTTGCAAGGGTTCTTGTCGGAGCTGGTTTTGTTTTAATAGCAGAGGTGTTATTTGCGTATTTCAGTCATTTTGATGCGATTCTAGATGGCACCTTTTCAGGGGAGATGGTGAGAACTGGTTGGGGTGTGAAAAACAATGTCGGGGCGATGATGGTCTTCACTCTTCCTGCACCAATCTATCTTGCATTAAAACATAAAAGGCCGTTCTTTTACCTTGGGTTGAATCTTCTCTTCTTCCTATCCACCATGATCTGCCAGTCTAGAAATGCGGCTTTGGTCGCTATGATCGGAGAGGTGATACTTCTTGTCTATTTCTTTATCAAAACGAAATATCGTTTGTTATCTCTTGTAACCATCTTATTCTTCGTATTGCTATTTGTCGCCTGTGCCTTCCTCTTCTCAAACCTTGTATCTAAGATGTTTGATAGCCTCATCTGGACTTTACAAAACTTTTCCATAGAAATCCTTGCAAGCGGAAGATTTGATGTCTATCAGTGCGCTCTTGATAATTTCAAAACAAGCCCGATTTTTGGCACCTCATTTATCGAAGAACCAGTTGGAATCGGCGCTCCGCCAGACTATTTCCTCACGGATATTATTCCCGCACGATATCACGATACCTATCTTCAGCTTTTATCCTCTACTGGCATCATCGGATTGATTGGATATTTGTATCATCGCTATGTCACTTTAATTCCCTTCTTCCAACATAAGACCGCTGAGAAATGGCTTTACTTCTTTGAAATTTTAGTCATGATCGGAGTCTCAGTCTTTGATTGTCACTTCTTCAATATCGGCCCTGGTATCATCTACGGATTAGCGCTCTGTCATCTTGATCAGGTAAATCAAATCGATCAAAAAGAACGTTATCTCTTCTCTTTTGAAAAGGCGATGAACTGATCCTTATTCTTGAAATACACTTAACAATTTGCTGAACTTTTTTTCTTTTTTGCTCACGATGTTTTTCCGTTTGTTATAATAAACAAAAACGGGAGGAATTCGTATGCGTATTGCTATCAGCGCGGAAAGCACAATTGATTTACCGAAGGAATTGTTAGAAAAATATGAAATCTATACCATTCCCTTTACCATTATTTTAGGAGAAGAGACCGCATTGGACGGAGAGGTCGATTCCAAGGTCTTATTTGATTACACTGACAAGACTGGCAAACTTCCGAAAACCAGCGCCATCAATGAATTTCAATATCAAGAATATTTTGAGAGCTTAAAAGCCAAAGGATATGATGCCATCATCCACTATTCTCTCTCTAGCGCCATCTCCTCTGCTTGTTCCAATGCGAAGAGTGCAGCAAGCAAGATGGAGAATGTCTTTGTCATCGATACTCGTTCTCTTTCTACCGGCATCGCATTACAGGCGATCGCAGGAAGAAAACTTGTAGAAAAAGGCCTTTCCCCGAAAGAGATTTTTGAAATCAGCGAGAAGAGAGTCTCCGCTTGCCAAGCCTCTTTCTCCTTAGAGAGTGTCAATCACCTTTACAAGGGTGGAAGATGTTCTCTCTTATCCATGTTAGGTGCAAACCTTCTCCACATCAAACCTGCGATTTATGTCAATGCGGAAACTGGTAAGATGGCTCCTGGAAAGAAAAAATTCCGCGGTTCTATGATGAAAGCAGTTATGGATTATGTCGAAGAGTGCTTATCTCTCTTCCCGACTCCAGATAAATCCTTAGTCTTCATCACTTATTCCTCTGCTCCAGACGATGTTGTCGAAGCAGTTAGAGCGCGCTTAAAAGAAGTCGGATTTGAAACTATTTACAACACCAAAGCCGGTGCGACCATCTCTTGTCACTGCGGTCCACATTGCTTAGGTATCTTGTATTTCAACGACGGAAAATAAATCAATCGATCGTTGTGATTAATCCATAGGGTTCTTTTACCGAAAGACTAGGCTTCATACCATTTTCTGTAGATAACACCCAAATCAGCTTTTTGCATTTCGGCTTAGGGATAGAGTGACTTCCATATCCATCGGTAAAATAAACAACAATAGAGTTTTTATATTTCTTATCGCTGTTAATCAGCTCGAACACAGGCTCGTATCTTGTACCACCTCTTCCGAGAATCACTAAATTTTTGATGTCGGATAAGTTTTTAATGGTCCTGATTTCGTGAATTCTAGCGTCACATTGTATCAAAGTAAACGTGCAGCTGAACCTGCGAATCATCGCATAAATTTCACTTAAAAATTTTTGGACAAGATCATCATCGACACTGCCAGAAGTGTCAATTGCGATGATGAGGTTATTCAAAGAAGTTGAATACATCTGTCCGGAAAGATCAAAACGGAGCGGTTGTCTGCGGTTGAGTCTTGTTCTCGTTCTTCTTTTTTCAGTCTCAGAGACTGTGAGAAGTCGAGAGAGAATTCTAAGCCAACGATGGGATGATTTCTTAGGAGCAAACGCTAGTAAAGAAGCCATATCACCAGCTTCATTCCCCGCTTTTTTTAAATCCGATTTTGTAACAGTGACTGCCCTGTATTTCGGAAAAGAAACCGGAAGCGAAAAACTGTTTTCATCAAATTGACTTTGATTGTTGCGATCAAGAGGAACTTGACTGCTTTCCTTCTTTTGACTACCGATTTTGAAGAGAGCATCTATCACACCAGCTGAAGAAAAGGCCGCCTCTTTCATTATGCTGTCATAAATCTTTTTTGCTTCTCTGACATGCTTTCGTTGAGAGAGTCTATCTTTGAGAAGCTCTGGAAGATTAAAGAAAATTCCAGGAGGAAGTACAGGATCAGGAAACACTTCATCCAGCTTATCAAAATAGTCTGTGTCAAGCTTTGAAACACTCATCTTTTCTCCCTGGAGGAAGTCTTCTTGGTACTCTCTCTGAAGGTTGTTGATGGTAGTGTCATCAGGTAATCCGTATTTCGCGCTTTTCTCACTTCGATGCCAATCATACTGCTCTTTGTTCTCTTTCGCTTGTTCTTCTCTATACTCAATGACATTGAAATGTTCCTGAAGAGAAGAGTCCTGATGATGGGTTAACAATAATTTATCAATCAAGAAAACATTGATAAAATCTTTTAAGCTGAGACTTTGAAGAAGTAAAGGATTGAAGGAAAGCAAAAGATCGTTTTGGGTGATGATGAAGTTCAAAGGTGTTTCTAAAGAAGCGTCTAGTTCCAATTGAAATGAGTCGAAGAATTTTGCGATATCGAAGAAATCATTCACATAAAAGAGAGCTTGGAGCTCCTTGAAGAAGTCGAGGCTCAACGACTCAAGCTCTTCAGAAAGTTCTCCGTATTTCTTTGTATAATCGATAAGATGATCATACTGTTCAAATAAGGTCATTTCAGTTTCTTATAAGAAGCCTTCAGCTCTTTCTCCTGGCTGAAGACCGGTTGAATCACATGGTAATAAATATCGTGATAAGTGCTCACGAACGATTGGTTCTGACGGGTTGTAGCATCTTCAAACTGATGTGCAAAGACAATGCGAGTTTTCTTGTCAATGGTTTTGATAAAGATGCCAATTTTGCTTTCTAATTCAAAGAGTTTTCTCCAGTTTGTGGAAAGAGATCCGGCAAAATCTTTCAAATAAGAGATCATGTTCACTCCGAGAGCTTCCGCCATATCACTCTTCATCAATTTGAGTTTATCTTTTGTGTGAGAAAGCTCGTTATCATCATTTAAAAACTGATCTAAAGTGACATTGTATAAGGTATTTTTGACATAGTCAAAAAAGAGAGTTCCCGTTGTTTTTCCAAGCTTAGATATGCAGAGCTCACTGAGATCCTCTAAGATAACCTTCATGGTCATCTCTTCAGGCAAGAACATAGGAGATAATTTGTCAAGTCCTTTGAAGATAAGGTCAAGCATCTCATATCCTCTAGGAGTCGGCTCTGGGACACATTCGGTGTTAGAGAGATCTTTTTGCTGATAGAGAGCAGTACGGTTCTCTTTGATGAAATCAGGGATCAAAGGAGAGAAGTCTTTCTCTTTTGCATAGGCGATAAAATCTGTGGATGTCGGAGCGATATCAAGCTTAAAGAAACGATCGAGCTGCGCAGGATCGATATCATTTGTAAAATAAAGGCCATCATCAGTCGGCGGGTTCATCGCGGCGACAAAGAACACCCACCAAGGGAAGACATAACCGTTAACCCTGTGATTTAATAGCAAGTTCATCAGTTCTTTATAGACTTGTGTATCAGAACGGTTGATCTCATCGAAGAAGAGAATCACAGGTTTGATTTCACCTGTTGTTAAGAGATTCATTTTCTCTTCTGGAGAAAGATTATTCTCTTGATACTGATTTTCCGCTCCTAAAAGGCAATCTAAAACGGGGGCATCCTTGTGTCTTTTCAGATAGATTTGTTTCTCTTGCTCTTGAATTCTCTCGACAAGATAATATGGCAAAAAACGGAACGAGATCTTTCCATCTCTATCCTGGTACTGAAGCGGTAAACCGGTGATTTCACCTTCTTTTAACTGGCCACCATCGATCACCATCATGGTTCCTTTGATCTCATCAGCAAGCTGTTTGATAATCATCGATTTTCCAATACCGTGCTGTCCAGAAAGAAGAGGGGTGAGATAAAGCTGATTTTCTGAGATAAGATTTGTGTAAATAATACGCTTCACAAGACGTTTGATATTCTTGAATTTTGCCATAGAAATCTCCTTCCGTATCTTCTAAGTATAGCAAAGTAATGCTCTTGAAACTAGATTTGCCAACAAAGAAAAAGTACACGAATTGACAACAAATTGAAAAAGTCTTCACAACTTATGAAGACTCTTTCAGGATGAATATTTACTCGACTGTCTTTGTCTTTCCTGTGAGAAGGGAGAGCAAAGTGAGCTTAATCTGCTCCTCTTTCACATGGAATAGCATGCTGAGATTTCTCTTATAGGTGCGAAGTTGATCTTCATATTCTAATATTGATAAGCTAGAATATGAAGATCAACTTCGCACCTATAAGAGAAATCTCAGCATGCTATTCCATGTGAAAGAGGAGCAGATGAAGCTCACTTTGCTCTCCCTTCTCACAGGAAAGACAAAGACAGTCGAGTAAATATTCATCCTGAAAGAGTCTTC
>JALFLX010000128.1 GCA_022774485.1 Bacilli bacterium | reverse complement strand
TCATCAAAGGGAATCTCACCGAGGATGAAAAAGAAAAAGCGATTAAGCACGTTCTGTTTCAAATTGATCTAATCGATGCTAAGAGAACAAAATATCTTTTGAAGCAGCAAGCAAAACTCCACAAGAAAGCAGTTGTGGAACAGTGAGGTGAAAACATGTTAAAAGCAGTATTCTTCGATTTGGATGGCACGTTATTGCGCTTCGATGAGAACAAGTTTCTTAAGATGTATTTTCAGTTGCTCTGTGAAAAGACCGCTAAAATTGGTTATGAACCAAAAAAGTTGATCGATACAATCTGGAAAGGCACGGCTTTGATGTATCACAACAATGGAGAGAAAACGAATGAAGTTGTCTTCTGGGAAGCGTTCCAAGAAGAATATGGAAAAGAATCTCTTAATGATAAACCTTATTTTGACTCTTTCTATAGCAATGAATTTAGAGCCTTAAAAGAGATTACCGAAGCTTCTCCTCTCTCTCATGAGATTGTCAAAGAGACAAGAGAGCTCGGATTAAAACCCATTCTTTCCACCAATCCCATCTTCCCGATGGTCGGCCAGCTAACCCGTATTTCCTTCTTAGATCTCAAAGAGGATGATTTTGATTACATCACCGCTTATGAAAACTCTTCCTACAGCAAACCTAATCCGATGTACTTTAAGATGCTTTTGGATAAATTCTCTTTAAAACCGGAAGAAGTTATCCTATTTGGCAATAACGATTATGAGGATGGAGACTGCGCTTCTGCACTTGGTATTAAAGTGTATTTAGTCGATGGATATCTGATCCGTTCAGAGAAAGCGAAGGGAAACTATCCGATTATTTTGCTCTCTAATGTCATCGATGTTATCAAAGAAGAGATGAAAAATCGCGCTTGACAAATAGAGCAGTGTTGATTATCTTATCTTTCGTAGACAGCGGGACTGCACTGCAGTTGAGAGGGCTCACACCCGACGCTTCGAACCTGTTTGGTCAATACCAGCGTAGGGAGTCTTATAGCGTAACGATACAAGATAAACTATGCCTTGACCTTATGGGGTTAAGGCATTTATTTTGCCAGAAAGGATCAAAATCATGGAAGAAAATGAAATGATGAAAGAAGGACAAACTCCTTCCTCCAGAAGCTCAAACAAAGCGAACATCTCTTCGCGTGTTATCTCGAGCATGATGTTAGCCGTTACGATTGTGTTAAAGTTTATCACGGAGATGTTACCTTTTGCCAATCTTCCGTGGGGTGGAAGTATCTCTCTCAATTTAGTCCCTCTCACCTTGACTGCCCTCTACTGTGGCCCGATTTGGGGACTAGTTGTGCCTCTTCTCTATTCTATCTTCAACTTCTTATATGATGGTGTTGCCACACCGACTTTGAATACAACTGCTGCCTTCGTGATTCTTCTCTTAGATTATGTTGTCGCCTATGGCGTCATCGCAATCGCCTCCCTTTTCCGCAAACAGTTTTATCAGAAAAAAGTCTGGGCTCCATTTGCTGCGATGTCATTAGCTGGTGTCCTTCGCCTTATCTCTCATTTCTTCTCCGGTGTTATTGTTTGGAATAATCTTTGGGATTATGAAGGTCCTTTGACTCCTGATTTCTCCCCTGCTAGCTTAACCTATTCAATATCCTACAACGCGGGCTATATGCTCCCGACAATTCTCTTTTCTTTGGTTGTCTTAGCGTATCTACTCCCGGCTCTTTACACCACTTTTAACCTCACATTCATCAAAACCTTATATCCGAAATCTCTCGCGGAACATCCTGAAACAATTAAAGAAAATCCTATTCCGAACTATTCAAAGTTGGCAGTTGTCTTCGCCGGTCTTACTGCAGTCATTGCCATCTTCTCCACAATTCCTGCCTTGAAGGTTGACTGGTTAGGATACGTCACCATTATAATGGTTCTTGGTATCGGGGCTTATCTTGTCTATCACTTTGTCAAAGCAAAGACTTCTGACCTCTCTATGATGATGTACTTTATCATCATTGCAATCTTGGTTGTTGCCCTTACCTTAAGCATTGTCGGTATCCTTTCTCGTTTCACTTATGGTGCTTCTGTCTACGTTCCTGCAGAATAAGAATTCAGCCATGCTAAGCATGGCTTTTTACATGCGATGTTTTCAGAAAGATTGATTATGTAACCGCTTACTTGTATTTCAATTTTGAAGTGACTATAATACATGAAAACTTTTTTATAGGGAGGGCAATGAACATGTTTTCTATTGATAAATCATTCATTGAATTAGCTAACAGATTTAACGGATGGGGCCTTGCTCTATACACCTTGATTGCGATTCTCTTCACCGGTCTTCTCTGCACCCTTGTCGGCATTGAGCGTGAGATGAAAGGACAGGCAGCTGGACTTAGAACACATGTTTTAGTCGGTGTCGGCTCTTGCATGCTCATGATCATCTCGGTGTTTGGCATTGAAGCTTGTATCCGTTATTCGAATCTAAACAGCGATGGCTCTGGATTCTACAATATCAATCTCGATGTCTCCCGTATCGCTTCCGGTATTATTTCTGGTATCGGATTCATGGGCGCTGGCGCTATTGTCAAAAACGGATTGTCTATCCGCGGATTGACTACTGCTGCTACTCTTTGGCTTGTTGCTGCTATCGGTATGGCTTGCGGTTGCGGATTTATCATCGAAGCGTTGATCGTAACTGTTGTTGCGATGCTTTTCCTCTTAGGATTAGAAAAAGTCGAGAAGCTTTTAGATAAAGGTTCTCCAAAAGTTTCGATGGTTGTCGCTCCGAATATTCCGATTCTTCACGAGATTAGAAATCAAGCTGAAAAATATCGCCTTGTCATCAAGAATATTATCACTGAGACTTCAAAAGGTGCTGATGGTCGCGACCAAGTCGGAATCACGATCTTCTTTGCTTACCAGGCAGATCACGCTACCATCGCTGATTTTGTCGAAAGCTTTTCTGCTTACCCTTATGTCTATAAGATTGTGAATCATGCTGATTCCAAGAATAAGAAACAGCCGAATGAATAAACTTCAGGTGATGCTGAAGAATCAAAAGGATCAGACATTTCCTTTTCCTCATACGATTCTTGTGAGCGGATGTGTTTACCATTATGAAATTGTCTCTCCTTTTTCAGGAGAGATTTCTTCTTCCTTTCCTTTTCCTGTGACAAGAGAGAAAAATGTAATCACGTTTGATCTTTCCTCCTACGATGGCATATGCGCTGGAACCATCACGTTTGACGAAGGAGAAGAAAGCTCCACATTCTATTTTGATGTGGTAGAACATATCTCTGATCAAGATCTTATTGGAACTTATCAAAGTGAAAAAAAGAAAAAGCACAAAATTTCTTTCTATGAGGATCACACCGGTGAAGTGGTGATTAAAAAGCTTTACCCCTTTATCGATAGTCTTAAATTTACCTGGGAATTTGAACCGGATACAAGAAAAATTATGATTGATGTCCCAAGGATAATGAAAGAAGAAGAGGAAAGAGCTGTGTTTCTTTCTTTTGAATTTGATCAAGAAAAGCAAATTCTTATCGGGAAAGGTTTTCTTGAAGTACTAAGTCCATATGATTCAGTGTCCTACTCTCTTTTCTCTTCTGAGGGAGAAAAAACTGTCGTTTTCCGCCGAACCGTGTAAGTTTCTACCCTTTTGAATGATTATTTCTTCTCATTTCCTAATTTATTCGTTAAAATATGTTGTTGCAAAGAAGGTGACTTATGAACAAAAATGAACGACTTTCTGGTATCTTAATGCCGATTTCTTCTCTTCCATCTCCATATGGAATTGGAACCTTAGGAAAAGCGAGTTATGACTTCGCTGACTTCTTAAAAGCCTGTCACGTGAAAATTTGGCAGATGCTCCCTTTGAACGTCACCTCTTATGGTGATTCCCCGTATCAATCTCCCTCTTCCACTGGACTGAATTATTACTTTATCGATTTAGATATATTGATCGAAAAAGGATTATTGACCAAAGAAGAGTGTGAAGATGCTCATCTCTTTTACGATGAGAGAAGAGTCGATTACGGCTCTCTCTTCGCTAGAAGAATTCCGCTGTTAAAGAAGGCATTTTCTCGTTTTGATCATTCTGATCCGGACTTTTTAGAATTTGTCAAAGAAGGAAAGTATAATGACTTTGCTTTCTTCATGACCATGAAGACCATCAACTCTTTCCACGCCTGGTATCAGTGGAGTGATGAATATCGTAACTACACTCCGGAATTAGAAGCTCGCATCAAAAAAGAACACGAGGAGACTTACCTCTTCTTTGTTTGGACTCAGTTTGAATTTTTAGCAGAGTTTAAAAAATTAAAGGCGTATGTCAATTCCTTAGGCATTCAACTGATCGGTGATATGCCGTTATATTTAGCATATGATTCAGTGGAAGCGTACAAATATCCTGAACTCTTCCTCTTTGATAGTAAACACAATCCTACGGTTGTCGCTGGTTGTCCTCCGGATTATTTCTCAAAAGATGGTCAGCTTTGGGGGAATCCTATCTACAATTATGCCAAAATGAAAGAAGACAAT
>JALFLX010000102.1 GCA_022774485.1 Bacilli bacterium | reverse complement strand
TGAAATTATCTTAAATACTAGCTATGATAATTTATATTTTTTTATGTAAGGATTACCCTTGGAAAGGAGTTTTGATGAAAAACAAGTTATTGCTTGCCCTCTCTTCTCTCTTCCTGTTAGTCGGATGCCAACAAGGAGATGCCACAGAGTCTCCTATCGATTCTGAACCCGCTAAGACAGAACCGACTGAGACAGAAAAACCGAAGACAGAGCCAAAAACAGAACCGCACACGGAAAAACCGACTGAAACAGAGCCTGAGGAAGAAGAACCGATCGATTACTTCACTCACTGTCTGCAAGTCGCTCTTGGAAAGTACTACACCTCTTTCCCTGCTTATGAGGGAGCAATCAATCAAAAGGCAAAATTATATGAGTCTTCAGAACCGGTAATTTGCCAGATTGATTACACCTTCGAAGAAGAAGGAACCTACGCAAAGCGTTACACCACTGCGTTGAAGATGACAGGATACACCATCCAGTATAACGAAACTTCCGCTGATTATCTCGCTTTAAAACAGCTCGATGATTATTATTACCTCTGCTTACAGTACTATCAGGATTCTGATACTTCGTTAACAATCCTCACTTATCTCTATCAGTACCGCTATGCAGAATGGCCATTAGAAGATATCGTCAATTTCTTAGGCGCTGATATTCCTGAAGTGGAAGGAACTGCATTCGAGCTTCAAAACATGCCTCTCACTGACACCTCAGAGGGGCTCTTGATTATCTCTTACGGAGTTGATGAAAGTTATTGTGAAACCTACAAGGGACTTCTTGAAGCAGAGGAATATGGATTCACTGTCGAAGTGTACAACGGAAGCTACTATTCCAGCAATGGTATCATCGATGTCAACTTCTACTTCGATACCGATAAAAATGTCTTCGTCATTCTCGCTTACTTAACCGAAGAATAAGAGAAAGGAAATATATTATGAAAAACGTGAAAAAAATCAGTTTTATCGCTATTGCAATGCTCTTAGCTGGCTGCGGAAACAACACCAGCGAAAGTTTAGGAACCGACACTGAAAAGCCGATTCCCTCTGATACTCCTACCGAACCTAAGACCGAGGACCCCAAAACAGAGCCGCGTCCCACTGAGGAGCCTATCACGACTGCTCCTAGCACTGACACGGAGACAGACTCAGAGCCTGAGACAGACGCTCCAATCCGCAAGACCTTAGCAAACGCTTTGACTCTCGATTACACAAACTCCACCGCTCAGGTTGGTCTCTCTTATAAGATGGAAGAGGAGTTAGAGGCGACCACTGAATATTTTGAAGAGTATCACTACAACGGATATACCATCGTCAACGACTTTGCAGATGAGGGAAACTATCTCTTTTATCACGATTACAACAACGAGAGTTACCTTTACTTCGCTCCGGATTCTGGCAATCCGAATCCGGTGGAAGCTTGGTTGAACAAAGGTGTGAAAGATGCTCCTTTAGGCATTGAGAACACATACTTCTCACTCCCCTTGTTCTTAAGCGAGCTCGATGCGACCAAAGCGTATTTCATCCAGGGTCTTTACATCATCGATGATGAAGCAGAAATGGCCAAACTCAACGCTTCCAGCTTCGGTTTCGCATGGATGAATGAGTGCTCAAGCTTAGCGATCGCAGTCGATAACACCACCGGTTACATCACTCAGGTGATGGCCTTGCCGGAAGATCCAAACGATGATGACAATTTTGTCCTCATCAAGCTCAACAATATCGGAACCACTGTCTTCCAAGACAGCTTGCTCCCGACTCCTCCCTCCTCCACTAATGTCATGGAATACTGGCAGTACAAAGGATGGGATGGACCGAAAGTCGATAAATATCCGACTTCCTTAACTCTCACCCCGGACACTTCTGCCACTGTTGATGAAAATGGAAAAGTTGTCTTAGATATTGAGAAAGAAGCTCAGGTCACCTATGCGATCTTACCAGATGATGCCGATAAGAGACATGTCAGCTTACATGTTCAGGATGAGACCATCGCTTCTCTCAATTATGACTTTGGAACTCAGACCTTGAAAGTCACCGCCTTAAAAGAAGGCGAGACTGAAGTTTGGATCAGAGGCGATAGCGCTGCTGGCGAAGACACAGGTGTTGAATCGAACCACCTCACCATCAAAGTCAATCCGCTCAAGAGCCAGAACTTGGAAGGCCAGGTCTACGGATTAGACTTCACTGGTATTGTCGAAACAAATCTCGGTGTCACAAACACCTTAGCAAATTCCTTGCCAGTCACTGCCAAAGCCAACAAAGCCAAGGTCGTCATTGGAAATTCTGATCTCTTTGCTAAGAAAGCCTTAATTCTCAATCCTTGCCAACAGGGAGGAGAAAGCGGTGCCGCTTACGCTGCCTTTGACTTCGATGATCAGGAAGTCAGCTCTGTCTCCTTCTACTATGGATATTACTACGCTGGTGCTAACACCAACGATGGCATGAACAATGTCACCAAGATTGCGATTGAAACTTCTGCTGATGGTGAAACCTGGACTGAAGTTGCAGATATCACCTCTGAAGTCAAAGCCAACATCTCCACAAAGAACCTCAAGCTCATGGAAAGATCCTTTGCTCCTGCTTCTAAGGTCCGTGTCGCCTTGACTTCCAACATGATTGGAAAGAATCTCTCCTTTGCCTTTGATCACATCGACTTCATGGCCGATGAGAACTGCCACGATCACACCGATGCTCCAGAAGTGATCGAAGTCACTTCTATCGATGGTTTTGCCTTAGGAAACGAGACTATCAAAGTTGGAAAGTCCACTCCGGTCAGTTATCTCATCAACCCTGCAAACGCCACTGATCCGAGCGTAGTTGGTGTCTCCTCTAATGAAACTGTCGCAAAGTTTGAATCCACCGAAGCTGGTCTTGCATTAAAGGGACTCTCTGCGGGTACTGCTGAAGTATACTTAAGAGCGACAAATGGTGTGGAAAGTGCTAAAGTCACTGTCACAGTCAGCGAACCTGCGACTCTTGACAGCAATCTCTTAAGCACATTCCGCGGTGATACCGATGATAGCAAAGATACAATCCTCTCTATCTCTGGGACAACCATGACAGTCAAGATTGAGGAAGAGACTTTTGTACTCACTTACGACGATAAGAACGAAGATGGTTATTACATGTTCTACAATGATGCTGGCGATATCTGCGGTGTCAAATACTCCACCTACAGCAGCATACTCAGCTTCTCTTCCACTACCAAATTAGGAACTCACACCATCAACGCTCACAACACTCACGATGGTTTTACAAAATACATCGTCTGCGAAAGCATCACGCTCTCTGTTGACAAAGATAAATACCTCCCTGGCGATAAAGGAACCGTCTCTGCTCTCTTTACTCCCTCTAACACCACCGTTAAGGAATTAACCTATACCTCCAGTGATGAATCTGTCCTCAAATTCAACATGGAAGGTTCTAAGACCTTCACCTGTGTCGCCCCTGGTACTGCCACCATCACCGCCACCAATGAAGAGGGTGTCTCTGGAACAATCGAAGTCACAGTCAGCGAAAAAACTCGTCCTTCTTCTATCACTGTCACTTCTTCAAAGACTGAAATCAGCACTGGAGAAAAGGTCTCCTTATCTGTCGCTTTCGATCCTGCTGACTGCGATGATAAAGACATCACCTACACTTCTTCCGATGAGACTATCGCCACTGTCAACAAAAAAGGCGAAGTTACCGGACTTGCTGCTGGTGAAGTTGATATCACTGTCTCTTTGACAAGCGATCCTACGATTTCTGGAACAATTCACATCACTGTATCCGGCGAAGCTGCTGTCATTGACGCAGGTTATTGTGGAACATACTCCGGACAAGATGATAATGGTTCAACAATCACAGTTGAAGTTTCTTCTGATGGAACCATCGTTGTCACGAACGAAGACTCTTCGGAAACTGGTACCTACACATTCAGCAGAAAAGATGGTAGCGATTACTACTTCAAGGATGGAGACGGAACCGAAACCTTCATGATCTACTTCAGCAATAGCTATCTTCAGCTTTCCTACTGCGATGGATTTGATTCTTGTGGAGGTGGTCCTTTGGGTATTTCACAGTTCGGCGAATACATATCTATTGATAAACAATAATCTCGAATGAATAAACTGAAACTACTGTTCTTCTCATCGCTTTTTGTACTAACCGCTTGCGGTGCTTCTCCGACTGGTTTCCCTTCGGAGAAGACGGACAAGCCGGATACTTTTGTGACCACATCTGAACAAGAGGAAACCGAGAATGTTCCGATCAACAATGAACTTCCTCACACTCCAATCTGGGATGAAGACTTCGATGAGACTTGTTTAGATAGCATCGGAGTGGTGATTCCGTATTTAGAGAATAAGTCTTATCATCTCTCCGTCACCACTGATGATTATGGAGATCCGTTAGTTCAAGCCTATGTCTACTTCGATTCAGAGGATGAATTAGAATCCTCTGCTGATCGTTACGCAACCATCTGTGAGGCAGATGGCTATCAGGTCACATATGAGACAATGAGACAGTTTGATCCTACCACCATGTCCTATCTTGAATTCGGTCTCTATTATGCAGATATGGTGATAGATAAAAAAACAGCCGTTGAGCTTCAATTCTTATTAGGTGCCGATGAAAAAGGAGTGGACTGCTTAGGAATCTTCGGATTCAACTTCCTCTATTTCGATAAGAACTCCTGGCCTTCTATCTTTGTAGAGGACCTAGTCGGGGAGGATATTCCGCATCTTGAGGATCCTTTATACACTTATTCAGCATGGGAGCTTCACGATGATGCGTTAGGTAACTATGTCGAGATTGTTCAATACGGAACAGAATATGATGATGAGCAGAGATATGTGGAGCTCTTTGAAGAAAAGGGATACACGATCGATGACTCTGAAGCGGATGAGTACGGATACTTCGCCTACAGCGAGGATAACTCCTATTGTGTCAACTTCTATTACGATATCAACTACTATTACGCGATGACGTTCTATATCATCAAGAATCCAAATGTCATTTAACACTTTATGAACTCCGCACATGCGGGGTTCTTTTTTTTATATTTTTATGTAATATCATACGCCCAAGTGCTAAAATAGTGCTAAAGATGATCACTATTTCACACTTGAAGAAGACCTATATCGGAAAACATAACACTCACTCGAGAGGACTTGTGGATGTCTCTTTCACACTTCCGGAGAAAGGGTTTGTTTTCGTGTTAGGAAAAAG